>NZ_LXWA01000067.1:0-21201 GCF_001652315.1 Psychrobacter sp. SHUES1
TTGGCATGGGTTCTTAAGAAGTCAAAATCAGGATTGTTCTTTAGATCCATGATTTTATTAACCAAGTTGGTGGCATTAATAAATTCATTTTTGGCAAACATCTCAAATGAGATCGCTAGTATTTGATTCCAAACAAAACGTGCAGAGCCGACAAGACTATTTAGAATAATCTGTTGCTCTGCATTAGGCTCAAGCCTAAATTTATATGCTTTATTGATTTTCATGGAATAGTCTTGGCGAGTTTATTAATATAATAATGCTTAATAAGCATACCAAATTCACGGTCAGGATTTGTAAATAAACAGTAACAATGAGGCGAAATTCACCTCCACCCTAATGTCGGATGGAGTCCTCTTTCGCGGTTTGATAGTTTTAAAGCACTCGCTATTAGAAACGAAAATTTAAAACCAGAATTTGACATAA
This sequence comes from Psychrobacter sp. SHUES1, assembly GCF_001652315.1. NCBI lineage: Bacteria > Pseudomonadati > Pseudomonadota > Gammaproteobacteria > Moraxellales > Moraxellaceae > Psychrobacter > Psychrobacter sp. SHUES1. The sequence goes on from NZ_LXWA01000067.1 coordinate 424, forward strand.
ACGGCTAGACAATAATGAATATTAATATAGCAATAACGATGATTACCGCAAACAATAACTGATAACGTTTAAGACTATGCTGCTCTTGCTTTTGTGTGCTAATCAACGCCTGCGCTTGCTGCCATTGACTGACCAAACTGGCCGCTTCTGCATGACCGTTTTCGGCCGCTTGCTCAAGCCAATATTTGCCATTGGTCATATCTTGCGGCACGCCAAATCCTTGATAGTAGAGCTTACTTAATAGGCGCTGGGCACGGCTGTCGTTTTTGCTCGCAGCTTGCTTCACCCATTCTACGCCTACTTCCATACCAGCCACTTTATCCGTATATATTCCTTCGCCAAGTAGCTCATACATCGCCAAACGTAGCATCGCCGCGCTATTACCTGCATGGGCCGCGTCTTGCAGTTTTAACAGGGCTTGCTGCTTTGCTGCCAAATGTTTTGCTGAAAATATAACTTGCGCGCGCGGTTTCTCTTGCTTAGCAATATGCTGCTCAAATTGATCCAAGACTTTACGAGCTTGCTCATATTCTGTCTTGCCAGCGCTTTGGGCGACGTCTATTTCTTCAAGCTCTATAAGCAATTGAGTAAAAATCTCTGGAGTTGGCGCGAGTTTTACTGTTGTTTTTACTGCAACTTCTTTTAACGCTGCTTGTGAAGATACTACTGACGCAGTTTCTGCCGTTATAGTTTGTACAGTGGAGCTTTCTAGTGAAGCGGTCGATAAATTAGGCTTTGCTAATACAGTATCTGCTTTAACAGGTTCAGGTGTTGATTGCAGCCCGTTATCAGAATCATTATTAACAGTATATGTCTGAATATCTTGTCTGCTATGCTGCGTCACACCTACTTCATTCACGTTTTTATCAGCAGGTGGTGCGCTGTCTACGGGTAATGTATGACTATTATCAATGGCGTTTGGTAGCCTTGCAGTTACTGCTTGGTATAGCCCACTTGCCACCTGACCGCCTTGCACTGCTTGAAACGCTCTATCAATATGACCAAACAGCCGCAGTCCTATCGGCTCTAAAGCAAAAAATAGCGAGTCAGTCGTATTAAACTGATTATTAACCTCACTATCATCGCGATAAACCACGGCCATATGCTGATAAAAATCATCGGTCAGCAGCGGCAGAGCAGGATAACGCTTACGTAGCTCAAACTCACCGAACCAATGCGGCGTATTGTGCCATTGCTGTGCCAATACTCGCCCGGCATAAAATGCCAAAAATACCATAAAATTACGATAGCGCTCATCTGCTAACAGCGCCGCTTCATCCCAGCTGCCCGACTTAACCATGTCGCGGCGTATCTGCGACAGCAAAGTATCTACGCGCTGTAAACTTGCCAGCGATTCATCGAGTGTGCATCGATGCAATTCCGCTTCATAAGCCATGCCGCCAGCGACAAAACGGCTAGCTAAGAAATCTTGCCAATAGCCTGCTGCGATGTAATCAAGCGGTGTTAAGGGCGATGCAGACATAAGGCGAGCCTATCCTTTAAAAATTGAGCGTTTTGAAAACCAACATTTCAAATCATAATAAAAATAAGATGGTAATAAAAATAAGTAGTTTACCTTAACCTAAAATCAAAAGCGCTACAATAAAGGACTAAATAAGCGCACCACATTATCAAATAAGCGCTCTGCTCCGTGGCGCTCTTGCCATTCTTCTAAACTTAAAAACCGACAACTTTGCAAGTAAACCTCTTGGCAATCCGCAACCTGAGCGACCATTTCTGGCGTATAAATCGCTAAGCTGACCTCCATATTTAAATAAAAACTGCGCATATCGATATTCACTGTGCCAAACAGGCAGTAATCATCGTCAATAACCACGGTTTTAGCATGCAGCAGTCCACCTTTAAATAAAGCAATGGTCACCCCGGCTTCGAGTAGCTCTTGATAGTACGCTTGCGAGGCATGCTGCACCAAAAATGAATCTACCTTTTCGGGCACAATAATCGTCACCTCAACCCCACGTTTAGCCGCCGTAGTCAACGCCCCTGACAAGGCTTCATCGGGGACAAAATACGGCGTAGTAATGCGAATGCGTTTATTGGCGCGATGAATCACCGTCACCAAGGTATTATAAATCACGTGTGCCGTCACTTGCGGCGCCGAAGGTATCAGCTGCGCTAACACATTCTCAACGACTGGCATACGCGGTATCACAATCGATGTCGACCCAATCTCGGGTAGCTCATCTGTATCGCTAATCTCGTCTAACACTTTAACGCGGCTATTGATATCATTGATGGTCGGATTCATGACATAAAGCTTACGCGTATAATTATTCACGCGGTGATTGAGCGCATCGAGATTGTCTTTATTTTCCGCGCCAATATCGGTGACCACTACTTTTGCCATCGCTGTGGCAATATTTATCGGTTGTTGACTGACGCTGCGTATCGCCACATCAATCCATTGACCGACATTTTTATTTTGTTTAAAAAACTTTGGATCTACCAAGTTAAAGCTACCGATATAGCCTATATGTTCGTCAATGACGATAATCTTGCGATGATTACGTAAATCTGAGCGTTTAAATAGCGTCTTAAACAAACCAACCGGTAGCGACTGGTGTACAAAAACCCCAGCCTCTTCTAACAACCGATGCTGTTTGCTATTAAAAAAGCTAAAACTGCCCACACTATCCGCCAAAATATGACACTCGACGCCGCGCTGTACCGCTGCCATCAACGCGTCCATGACGTCGAGTATCTGACCTTTTGGATAAATAATATAAAACTCCATCAGAATAATGCGCTGAGCGGCATTAATATCTTCAATCAAGCGCCCAAAGATAGCATTCGGCGTGGTCAATAATTGCATTTGATGATTAGGAAACACCCCAAACCCTGTCCAGCGTGTACCGATTTTACTGACACCGCGATAATTATCGGGTAGCAGCTCTTGACCTTCATCAAACACGAGCTTCTCACGTTTTGCCATATCATTCATCAGTAGCCGCGCCTGATTCATGCGCGCACGATAACGTCGCCCAATCATCGGCTCACCCAATAAGATATAAGCGATAAAACCAACCAAAGGCAAAGTATAAAGCACGGCAACCCAAGCAATCGATACCCCGATATTGCGCTGTACCGAGACGATACGCAGGGTCATGACGATCATCAAAATTACGTGTAATACCAAACCCAATCCCGCAAAGTCTCCTACCGACCATGTCGTAAAGTAGTCTTCAATAGACAGAGCTTCTATATTAAAATTATCTATGCTCACCTCCATGACCCTATATCACTCAAATCATTCATCTATTTATTAGTTATTGGTTATTAGTTATTAGTCCGCTGTTTTATTAAGTAGACGCCCTATAAGTAGACGTCTTGTTCGTTAGATGCAAAAAGCCTTATCAGTATAGTGACTTTTAGCAAGCACGCAATAGCCAGCAATATAGCGGCTATATAGTCTATCATCACCTTACATACGGCTTAGTTTGAGCGGTAAGTAAGTTTATTAGCCATAATTTTAAAAATACTTAAAATAATATTTGACAGCCATGTGTAAATGTATATAATACACACCCACAGCAAGGGTGATTAGCTCAGTTGGTAGAGCGTCTGCCTTACACGCAGAATGTCGGCGGTTCGAATCCGTCATCACCCACCACTCATTTAGCGAGTGGGTCTTTTAGAAGACGAAATGCTAAAGACGACCTAAGCAGCGGTAGTTCAGTTGGTTAGAATACCGGCCTGTCACGCCGGGGGTCGCGGGTTCGAGTCCCGTCCGCTGCGCCATATTTAAAACTTGGTTTTTAATTGCATTATTAAGTACAAAGTTTCAACCTCAAGTATTCATTTACTTGAGGTTTTTTTGTGTTTGTTGATTTGTATTAGCTATTAATTGCTACTTAGCCTATATCATTTTATCTAAAAACTTCTCTTTAAAATCCCGTACGGAACAGCGTACCAACCACGACGAACGCCACTGAAAATAACGTCACCAGAATAATATTGATGGCAAACCCATTCAAATTATTAGCGGATAAGCGTGGTATGACCCAAAAGCGCGCATGCATCGCGACTAGTGCCGTCAGTAATAACAAACTCAGCTTTATACCAATCAAGACACTGATGTCATTATCAAAGGCAAACCACATCTCTATGTTAGGTAATATCTTATATACCATCCATAATCCAGTGATGATTTGAATGGCTAATGCCGGCATACCAATTTTTTCAAACTGCCCCTCAAATTGTAACAATGCGTCTAAATTACGTGAAGATAGCACTTTTGGCAACACCACTAATGCTAGTATTAAATGACCACCTGTCCAAATTGCAGCCCCGAGTAAATGCAAAATTAAAAGATAGTTGAACATAGAGTATTACTCCAAATAATTAATCAATCATGACTTCTCGAAGCATTAAGGTATTTAATTATGAAACGCGCCAATCAATTGCAGCCGCTGTCACGCCAACACCATCTTGGGCTTAATCTGTCTCGCCATGCCAAAGAAAGCTTGGATGAACCCAAAGAAATTGCCAAACATTGGGACAATCTCACCTCTTATATTAACGATATGGCTTATCACTTCCAAATTGAAGACAATTTAATTGCTAATGCGCTAGAGCCGTACCGCGCTACTGAATCCGATGTGGCGTCAGTACTCAATACCCTTGATGGACAGCATAAGCAATTACATCAACTGATAAATATGGTCGAACAATCGCAAAAATCTGGCAATAAAGAGGTCAGCGTGGCACAAGTTCATGAGCTTGGCACCCTATTATACGACCATATTCGCTTTGAAGAGCGCGAGTTATACCCGACGGTAGAAAAATATTTGTCGGAAGCAGAATTAGATGCGGTTTATGAAGCCAGCCCTGATAGCATTAAGCGACCTGATGAGAGTCGCTAATATACTCTTAAAGGATTATCCCAATAAGCTTTCATTCAAAGTATCATTGAAACAAAAAGCCCGCAAAGAAACGAGCCATATTTCGGCTTTCGTTTCGTTAACGGGCTTTTTACTTGTTCTTAAATGGTTATTTCTAAAGATTGATTTTTAAGGCACCAATCTTTAAACATGACGTTAAGGCATCAACTTAAAGAAATGCTGACGATAATGTTTTAGTTCGCGAATAGAATCGCGAATATCATCTAAGGCTAAATGGCTGCCGCCTTTTTCAAAGTTCCTTAAAATATCTGGACGCCAGCGGAAACACAGCTCTTTAATCGACGACACATCAAGGTTGCGATAATGGAAGAAGCGCTCAAGCTCGGGCATTTGGCGGGCTAAAAAGCGGCGATCTTGGCAGATTGAGTTACCACACATCGGCGACTTGCCACTATCGACCCATTTATTCAAAAACTTAATGGTTTCCGCTTCTGCTTCTGCTAAGGTCACGGTACTACGGCGCACGCGGTCGACCAAGCCTGACTGGCCATGCTGCTTGGTATTCCAGTCATCCATTTTATTTAACACTTGATCGGATACCTTGATTGCGAAAACAGGTCCTTCGGCAAGGACGTTTAAATCCTCATCGGTCACTACGGTCGCAATCTCGATAATCTCATCATTTAAGGTATCAAGTCCGGTCATTTCTAGGTCAATCCACACCAACCCTTTTTTACCTTGGTTTTTGATTTTAATTTTATTGGGATGGTCGTCGGTACTCATAAAATATCCTATGGTCAATAAACTTTGGCACAACTTGTGAGCCTTGTTAATCAATTAAACTGACTCTAAATGGTCAGGCTAAAATCATATGCTTTGCACTTGGTTGGCTATAATGCCTAATAAAACGAAAACATTACAAAACCACTATCTGCTAGCGGCGCTTTAGGCTGTATGTTAGCAAATTTTCACGCTACACTTAGCAATATTTTTCTAATAGGTCACAACCCATGGCATTAATCCGGCAACGCAAACTGACTAAACAACAGATTCGTCGCATCGACAAACAACAGCTTGATAGCCAAGACAGCATCGATGACAGTTTGATGGATGGCGTGGTCATGGCGCATTATGGTAAGCAGCTAGAAGTACAAGTGACCAGCTTGCCGGCAGTAATTCCTGTGCAGCCGGAGATTGCGCCTGATGATCCTGAGCCGTTTTGGCAGGAATTAACGTTAGGCGATATTTGGCGCTGTCATGTGCGTACCAATCTGCCCATGCTAGCAGCGGGCGACCAAGTACGCTGGACTGCAGACCCTAATACCGGCTTTGGACGTATCGAATCCGTCAAGCCCCGCACCTCGCTCGTTTCGCGTCCTGACCGTTATCATAAGCTCAAACCTGTCGCCGCCAATGTTGATATTTTGGCCATTGTATTTGCACCCTTGCCTGCCGCTGCGCCGACATTGATTGATCGCTATTTGGTCGTTTGTCATCATGCGGGCGTAAAGCCACTATTGGTACTTAATAAAGCTGATCTACTGGCGCAAGAAAACGGCGTCGATACCAGTGAATTATTGGCACAATACGCGGCGCTTGGTTACGAGAGCGTACTGACCTCGGTTGCATGCCCTGAAAACATCGCTGATAGTGACGAGCAAAAAGGGCTTGATGAGCTAAAGCGCTATATCGATAAAAAACTGGTTATTTTTGCTGGTCAGTCAGGCGTCGGTAAAAGCAGCTTAATTAATGCCTTATTACCTGAATCAGCACAAAGCGTCAATATTATCTCTGAAAACTCAAAGCTCGGTCAACATACCACCACCACCAGTCGCTTATTACCATTTAATCCAGATGACTTAACCCAAGGCGGCATTGTCGACACCCCTGGTATTCGTGAGTACGGTATTTGGCATTTAACGCCTGATGATATTATCTCAGGCTTTATCGAGCTTGCGCCACTGGCAGGTGATTGCCAGTTCCGCGATTGTCGCCATACCCATAACAGTAAAGGCTGTGCCTTGTGGCAAGCGGTTGCGGACGGCGAAGTGTTGCAGCGCCGGGTCGAAAACCTTGTCACGCTAACAGAAGAGGCGGATACTAAGCCTTATTAGCAGATATGTCTAAAGGTTACTGATAAAGGAACGACGAGATAAAGTAACGACGAAGCCATCGCCCGTTTACTATAGATGACCTTATCGGTATAATAGCGCCTTGTTCACCATCGTTGGGCTGTTATCTCAGTTTGACCGAACACTTATATTTTTGGAGGTATGGTTTGGATCGTGCGCTGGAATTTGTGGGCAACCACCCGTTTTTATTTGGTATATTAGCCGTGCTTGCCGTGCTGTTTTTTGCTATTGAAAACAAACGTAGTGGCAGAAAAATATCGCCCAACACCTTGGGTATGATGGTCAACTCGCAAAATGCGCAGCTGATCGATATTCGCGCCAAAAAGAAATTTGAAACTGGTTATATCCAAGGCAGCCGCAACATACCTTTTACTGAACTCAAAGACCGCATTGAGGAAATTCGTGCGATTGAGCAGCCAGTCATCATCGTCTGTGATATGGGTATCCAAGCAGGTGCTGCTGTCCAAATGATTGGCAAAGACAATGTCTATCGCCTAGAGGGCGGTATCGGCGGCTGGCAAGGCGCTGGTATGCCATTGGTTGGGTTAAAAGATACTAAGTCTAAAAACAAAGGCAAAGCCAAGCCAAGTTTGCATAAGTAAGACAATATTAATAGCTGGTCTTATTGACCAGCAGTACCAATTAAAAAGACACCTCTTTATCAGGTGTCTTTTTTTATACGCTAACTATGCTACCGTCAGCACTTTTTAACCAACACTGCTTGAATTTGCCATAGCCATCCCCATTTTATACGGAGCAGCAGCAAATATAGGGGTTATTTACGTATTGATAACGGATTATATTAATGACTACCCTATAATTTTTTTATCTTACTATTTATCCTATTACTTATAACAAAATTGCTCCCCCATAAATTTATAAATAAGGAATGACCATGACTGTTTCTGTGCAAGTTTATACCACTCCAATGTGCCCATACTGCTCAAACGCTAAGCAATTATTACAATCTAAAGGCGTTGATTACGAAGAAATCGGCATGCATGACATCAGCCGCGAAGAGCGCCAAGCTTTGATGCAAAAGACCAATAACTATCGCACTGTGCCGCAAATTTTCATCGGTGATACCTTTGTCGGTGGTTTTGACGAGCTTAACCAAATGAACCAACAAGGCAAGCTTGACGAGCTATTAGCCGGTTAATTTGCTATTGTCCTTTTCTGTCTATTTTTATTGTGTAAAAATAGACAGCGTTAAGAATAAAGCGTTGTGATAAAAAACATTTAAAAAAACTGCGTAAAAGACCTTGAGATAAATCTCAAACCTTAGTCTGCATTTATATTACAATGATATGTTGTTACAATGACAATCTGCCCCATTATTTGATTAACTTTTAGAGGAATGACCATGGCTGAAGAACAAGCACAACCACAATTGGCACTAGAACGCATTTATGTAAAAGACATGTCACTTGAAGTCCCAGGCGCCGCTGTATTTACTAAAGAATGGAACCCTGAGCTTGATATCAATCTATCAAGCAACGCTGAAAAGCTTGATGACGATCATTATCAAGTAGTATTGACGGTCAGTGTCAACGCCAAAAACGCTGAAGAAGCGGCATTTATCGCCGAAGTGCATCAAGCGGGCATTTTCTTATTAAAAGACATTCCAGAAGACCAAATCGGTCAAATCTTGGGTGCTTATTGCCCGAATGTATTGTTCCCATATGCACGCGAAGTGATTAGCGACATCGTTACGCGTGGTAGCTTCCCGCAGTTATTGCTTGCACCAGTCAACTTTGACCAAGCATACGCGCAAAGCCAGCAGCAAGCGCAAGTTGATGCCCAAGGTAACGCGTAAGTTTTAATCTGCTAAAGTATGAGCTAAGCTGCATTTAAACAATAGTATCTAAAAGCCGTTTACTGAATTTAAGTAAGCGGCTTTTTTATGGACGTTTTTTAGTATTTGCTTTTACGCACTAAAAAACCCTGCTGCTATTAATAACAAGCGGCAGGGTTTTGAATATAACGGTTAATCAACACGTCTATCGGCGACGTTTAAAAAACTTTAGCCTTTTAGTGCCGATAATATTTGCTGCTTAACATCATCAATGCCTTGGGTGCCATCGAATTTGTCATATTTAGGAGCATCGCCGCCCTCAGCTGCTTTTTCTTGATAGTAACCAACCAAAGCAGAGGTCTGCTGTTGATAGGTCGCTAAACGATCACGAATGGTCGCTTCTTTATCGTCCTCGCGTTGAATCAACGGCTCGCCCGTCACATCATCGATACCTTCGACCTTAGGTGGATTGTGGTCGATATGATAAACACGACCAGAACCAGCATGCTGACGACGGCCTGATAGGCGCTTAACGATTTCATCATCAGGCACGCTGATTTCAATCACATGGTCAATCGCTACGTTGGCATCAGCAAGCGCTTGGGCTTGTGGAATGGTACGCGGAAAACCATCTAAAATACAGCCGTTGACACAATCAGGCTTGGCGATGCGTTCTTGCACGAGGTTAATGATAAGATCATCAGAAACCAAACCACCAGCGTTCATCACATCTTTTGCTTGTTTGCCAAGTTCAGTACCTTCTTTGATGGCGGCACGTAGCATATCACCTGTTGAGATTTGCGGGATATCATACTCTTTAGAGATGAACTGGGCTTGGGTACCTTTACCGGCGCCTGGTGGACCTAGCAAAATAATACGCATCATTATACGACTCTCCTTAATAGATAGGATTTTGGGACTAATAAAACTTAGGGATTGGTGGGTTGCAGAGCTTACCTTACCTTGTGGCTTTCAAAAGCTCAAGTATTTTTAGTCTTGATGCGGCAAGTTACGATGACTTATCTGTTCATCAGATAAGATTGTGCGGGTTGTGCGCCGCCAAAAGTATGACGGCGCACATTTACTAAGTATTCAATTTTTACAATATATCTATCAAGGAACTTGTTGATTAATCGCCACATTGACCTGATTTTGGTCAGCGCTAATGACAACAGGATTACCGGTTAAATCACCGGATTCAGCATCGGCGGTGCCGCTATGGCTAATACGCGCAATGACAGCAAGCTGGACTTTATCGCCTCGAGCAGACGCAAGCGTACGTTCAGGCATCATGGCGTCTAAATCACTTAGGCTAATAGTCGCCTCTCCCTGTTTAATGACGCTAATCGGTAAACGCTTGGCAGCGAACGGTGGCCCACCTTTGACATCACGAATAGCGACAAATAACACATCGTCTGCTTTTACTAATGGTAGCAAACTTGCATTAATAGAGACCGTAACCTCAACGCCCTCAGATGCCTGCTGCTGCTGAGCGCTGACATTGGCGCTCAATTCATCAAGGCTTGCCAGCGCTTGGCTATGGTCGCCCGGTTTGGCGGCAATACTGGCGCGCAAACGCTTAATCCATCCTTGTGCTTGCTCAAAGTTATTGCCACGCGCCTCACCCATTGCCATCAGCATTTGGGCGCCTTCATGCTGTGGATTTTTTGCCAGTACGTCTTGTAAGACGCGGCGGCTATTGGCATCGAGCTGGCCTTTATTGGCAAAAAAGCTGATTTGCGCATAAGTGGTGGCGATCTCTTCATTGCCTGGCGACAAACGATAAGCACGCGATAAGGCTTCAAGCGCTGAGTCGGTTGCTTCTAATGATAAAAACAGCTCAGACAGACGCATCCAGCGATCAGGATCATCAGCATGACGATAGACGTTGGTCTGCATGGCACTGATAAGCTGCGTACCGTCTTCAATCGCCCAAGCAGGCGGCTGATCGATTTTACCAGTCAATAAGTCATCTGCCACTTGTCCGACTTTATCTTCAGCCACCCATAAGTCAAATACTGACGTACGGTCACTGATTAAAAAATAAGCCAATCCTGCCAATACCGGCACCCATATCATGATAATCAAACGACTTTTGTAACTTGGCGCTACCATGGGCGTGACTGTGCGCTGCGCGTCCAGTAATTGGCGCTCAAGCTCGAGCTTTTGATTGCGGTAATGGACGTCATCGATGGTGCCGCTGTCTTTATCGGTTTGCAGCTCTGTTAGACGCTCACGGAATACGGCAACGTTGATGTCTAGCAGTTGGTTGTCAACGGGCTTGTCGCGCAAGCGTGAGGCGCGTAGCCATGGCATGATAGCGATAACGGCCAGTAGCAGCGCAATAAATAAGCTTAGGGCAATAAATAAGCCAAAAGTAGAAGATAGGGTCATTTTTTGTCCTCTGTACTGGTGATAACAGCTTCGCTTTTAGCATTGCTATTGCTATTGCTACGCGACAATAAACGATCAAGCTCCGCTTTTTCTGCCGCCGATAACGCTGCGGCGCTGTCTATATTAATCGCACTTTCACCGCGCGCCACGCGCTGGCTACGTTTACTTTGCCAAAACCAGCCAATGATTAGCACAATCAATAATAATGGCGGAAAAAACCACAGTATCCAAGTCGATGGGCGCACAGGCGGCTTGTAAGTAATAAAGTCGCCATAACGCTCTTGCATATAAGCGCGTATCTCAGCATCACTACGACCCTCTTTGATCATGTCGTACGTTTTTTGCTTTAAATCTTGTGCGATGGGCGCATCAGAACCTGCCAAATTTTGGTTTTGGCATTTGGGGCAACGCAGCTCCTCGATAAGTCCGCGATACTGCGCTTCTTGCTGCGGCGAATCGAAGTCATAAACGTCAATGGCAGCATGCGCACTGAAACTGAGGATAAAACTAAGCAAGCACGCAAGCATTAAGCCGGCTAACTTTATTATAAAATTTGCTGGTTTTATGCTTTGTGCTGACAGGCTTTTTGATGACGTGCTTTTTGATGACATCACTGTTAAAGGTATGGCGTTCATTTACACACCTCCTGAACCTGACTAGAATCGGGACTGACATTTTTCTTATCCGCTTCATTGAGCACCATCAGACAGGGCATGATGCGGCTTTGCCAGTTGCTTTCATTAATCTCACCAACAATATGCTGACGAATAATACCTTGCCCATCAACCACAAAGGTTTCAGGCGCGCCAGTTAAGCCTAAATCTAAAGCAAATTGCCCAGATAAATCCTGAATAGACATGGAGAATGGATCGCCGCCACGATTTAAATATCCTAGCGCATCACCGATGTCATCTTTGTAATTAACGCCAACCAAATTGACCCCGCGTTCCTCTAATTGCATTAAAAAAGGATGCTCAATGATACAAGTTGGACACCACGAGCCCCAAATATTCATCAAAAATGGTTGTTCGGGCAAATTGTCATTGGTCATCATACGGCTAGTATCGGACAATAATGGCAACTCAAATGACGGTACCGGCCGCTCAAGCGCAGTATTGGTGACGATATCCGTCGGCTGACCCAAACGCAGGTACAGCATAATAATAAAACCAACAAACACAATCAGCGGAATCAAAAACCATATCTTTATTTGGCTTTTTTTCATGGTCTTGGTCGTTTTGTGGTTTGCATCACCTTTATTGTCAGGCGCTTTTTGGGAAGAATTATTTGACTGACTCATGTTACTTCTCCCCTACGTGAGCTTCGGTAATAAATCCTGCTTTGTTGGCTGCCGTTTGCGTTGATGCCTTAGCCTTTTTAAAACGATAACGGCTATCGAGCATACTTAGCAGACCGCCTAAGGCCATGATAATCGCCCCAAGCCATATCCAGCGCACCAGCGGCTTGACATAAATACGTACCGCCCACTTATTACTGTCTTCTGCGATAGGCTCGCCCAGCGCTACATAGACATCACGCATGAGACTGGCATCAATTGCCGCCTCGGTCATTGGCATACCACTAATAATATAAGTACGTTTTTCCGGATACAAAGTTGTCACCGCGCGACCTTCTTTGGTCACCTCAACCTGTGCTTGCATACCATCAAAATTGCTGCCCCTGACTTCATGAAAATCTTTGACCTCAAAGTCGTAGCCTTGTACGTGCACAGTTTCATTTTCACCCAATGCCACATCGCGCTCGACACTCAAGGTGCTGGTAAACGCCACCCCGATGACGGCGACGATTACGCCAATATGAGCAGTTTGCTGCCCCCAGTAGCTCAAACGTAGCTGACGTAGTCCTTTAAAGAAACTTGGGGCGTTTTTGGTTTTGTCTTTAAAATCGACTGCCATCCAAAGTAAAACCCAAAAGCTAACCGCCAGCGTCACGCCAATATTTAACATATCAGACGGGCTAACAAAGTAGGCAATAATCGCTGCTAATAATAAACTGCTGACCGCAATGACCATACCGGCGCCTAAGAGCGGACGGCTGTCTTTTTTCCAGCGAATATTAGAACCCATGCCCATCGCTACTAATAACAGCCAAGCCAAAGGTAGAAATAGCGCATTAAAGTACGGAGGACCAACAGAGACCTGACCTAAATTAAAGGAGTCAGCGATGATAGGATATAGCGTACCAAGCAGTACGACTAAGGTTGAGATTAAAATAATCACGTTATTAATGACTAAAAATGATTCACGCGATATCAGCTGATACTGACTTTCAACCGTCAGACGCCAACCGCGTACGGCAAACATCAACAGCCCGCCACCGACGATAATACCCAGAATGACTAAAATAACCAGACCGCGCGTTGGGTCGGCAGCGAACGAATGCACCGAAGTAATGACGCCTGAGCGCACAAGGAAGGTGCCCAAAAGACTCAAGGCAAAAGCAAAAATGGCCAGCATAATGGTCCACGCTTTAAAGACCCCGCGCTTTTCGGTCACGGCTAATGAATGCAGTAAAGCTAAGCCAGCTAACCAAGGCATCAATGAGGCGTTCTCTACTGGATCCCAAAACCACCAACCGCCCCAGCCAAGCTCATAATAAGCCCACCAAGAACCAAGTGCGATACCAACGGTCAAAAAGCCCCATGCAGCCAGTGCCCATGGACGCGACCAGCGGGTCCAGACAGCGTCCAAACGTCCTTCCCATAATGCTGCCATACAAAATGCAAATGGCACAGCCATACCCACATAGCCCATATACAGCATCGGCGGGTGGATAACCAAACCAAAATCCTGTAGCAGAGGGTTTAAATCGGCGCCATCGACGGGTAAATTTGGTAAAGTGCGATCAAACGGTGATGAGGTAAAGATTAACATCGCCAGCATCATCACTTGCACGCCAGCCAATATTACCAGTACGCGGGCGCGCATGGTCAATGGTAAGCCACGGCTAAAGTAGGAGACCAGCGCACACCAAGTGGCCATAATGGTCATCCATAGTAGCAGCGAACCTTCATGTCCGCCCCACGTCGCCGACAATTTATAATACCAAGGTAACAAGGTATTAGAGTGCTGGGTGACATAAACCAAGCTAAAATCATTAAAATAAAAGCCTGCCATCAATGACCCAAACGAGACAATCATGGCCGCAAACTGCGCCCACGCTAAACTCGGAGCAAGGCGCTGCCAGGCAACGTGGTCGTTCATGACACCCATGGTTGGTAATACCACCTGCAAAATCGCCAATACAAAGGCGGCCAGCAAGGCAAAATAACCCAATTCTGTGATTAACATACGGTCTAACCTTGTTTACCTTAATACGGTCATTGTTTATTTTAGAAAGCAGTATTTTTAATGCGTCTGAGAATAGTCAATAGTCGTTACTTTTAGACATTACGCCGTCATTGTCATGCTTTTTTCTGCATCTGTAGCTATCAGCCATTGTAGCTTAGAAGACTTACAGCATGGTACATTAGCGTCAACTTGTCACGTTTCTGTATCCACTCTGTAGGCGATATGTGTAAAGAACATAAAAACCCTTTCTCACTGCATGGCAGGGAAAAACACCAAGACCAGATGCAACCAACCTGCCAAGAAACCTGTCAAACCGCCGAGTATAATCAGCGTCATCTCATCTTCGCGAAAAGCGGGACGCAATAGGTTTTGAAACTCATCAGGGGATAGCGCGCGAATACGATCGCGAAATAGCCCAAATATTTTACTGGCACGGCTTTCATTAAGTTCAGGGTCTCGCAGTGGCACCATAGTCGCGACGATGGATTTGTCGATAATGGTATTTTTCAATTGCCCAAACTCGCGGCGACCCAGTCCAACCCGCAATGTGGTACTAATGACCGGCGATTCTAACACTTTATACAAATGCGATTTCATCAACTCACGCGTTTCGGCGGCGCGGTCACCATACATCATCTCATTCATGATGTTTTCTAAAGTGACCAAATCTTTGACCACAATCTCAGCAAAAACCTCAGACACTTCCTCTTGGCGCTTCATAAAACCGCCTTGGAAACGGTACTGCGCGATATGCGGCAGTTGCGGCTTAATAAATGGGAAACGGCTTTGTAGCACAAAAAACTTCACATACGGAATAAAACGTGGCTCAACTGGGTTAAACACCATCCAAATCGCAATCCAGTTGGTCAAAAATCCCCAAATAGCGGCAAAAAACGGTACCGTCCAATGCTGCGGTACCACCAAAAATATAAACATTTGGATAATACCGAATACAAGGCCAATCAAAGCACTG
Organism: Psychrobacter sp. SHUES1; assembly: GCF_001652315.1. Taxonomy (NCBI): domain Bacteria; kingdom Pseudomonadati; phylum Pseudomonadota; class Gammaproteobacteria; order Moraxellales; family Moraxellaceae; genus Psychrobacter; species Psychrobacter sp. SHUES1. Next base: position 15,891 of record NZ_LXWA01000067.1, read on the forward strand.
ATATGCCAGATAAAATCAATCTCTTTTTGCCCAACTTTTAAAAACATATTGACCATCAAACGCCGGTCACTTTCCATTTTATTGACAATCATTTTGCGCATATCGACCAAATCTTCGACGTGATAGGTCAAATCGGTCACCAAGGATTGCATGATATTTGGCAACTCTTGATGCGCTTGGGCATAGACGCGGCGCTTTAACGCATAAGGCAGATTGCCCCACAGCGCTGGCGAATGGTCAAGCATAATCTCATCAATCAAACTCTCAAGGTTTTCATCGACCGTATCGGTGATAAATACCGCCATCTGTTCTGGCTCCATCGCCTGAAAAAACTCATCGAGCGAACCCAGCTTTGAGAGCGTCTGATCAACAATCACGCCCGATATCTTGCCTGCCTTACGTGGCACAATCCCTTGCCAACCCAATCCCGGCAAACCAAAGAATGGAAAGTTTGGAATCCGAATACCCCAAAATTTAATCGGATAAAATAGCATCTTGAGTGCCATCCACACGTGTATCCAAGTGACAAATGCAGTCACTGGTGGAATGGTCAACATAGCAAAAAACTCGGGGTGTTCCGCTATCGTCTGCCACAATGAATTTGCATCCATGACTCTAATTATCCTTGAGGTGATGATGGTCGTTGTTAAGCAAATATCCTTAGTCGATTAAGAACGCTCAATAAAAACGCTCTATCCTCAATAACCACTAAATTAAATAACGCTATAGATGCGATAAGTGGCTAAAATAAATCGCCTGATTTTAGCATACTTGCTATTTATTAGCACATATCAAGCCTTGGCAAGTTGTGACTAGCGATGACACGTTTTGCGCCCTACTCACCACCCTAAACCTTTACTATCATTTAATGATGTTAAAAATGGCTAAAGAACACTGTCGATCATGGCAATAACGATCCTCACAAAATAGACGACTGCCTACTGCGCGCAAGTGTTTGTTCTGTTATAATTTGCGGTTGCTTAATGCTACTGGCTAGCTGAAGACGGTAAGTAAATTATTTGACCTTTTTATTGATAAATCATCGCGCTATGTTATTGAAATACTTTGTCTTATCCTTTATGCTCACCCCGCTTTAGATAAACAAAAAAATGACTGTATCTTTCTTGGCTTTATTTATCTGTGCTTAATCAACCATCACTTTATCAACGACCGTTTTACTGATCGTCTGGGTACTGACTTTATATGAACAAACCGCTCGCGTCCGATACTGAACAGGTCAATCGTATTTTTACCAGCCGCATTATTATCCTTGGACTGTTTATGTTTGTGGGCTTGTTGGGTTTGATCGCGCGGTACGGTTATCTGCAAGTGTATGCTCATGATAAGTACACTACCCAAGCCGATAACAATCGCATCAAGCTCATCTCTGCGCCGCCCAGTCGCGGTTATATTTACGACCGTAACGGTGTGATTCTCGCTGACAATCAGCCCGTATTTACCGCTATGCTCAGCCCTGACGAAGTCGAAGATCCAGAGCGCACGCTAAATCTGCTCGCGCCCATTTTTGATCTTACCGAAAAAGACATTACCGATATTTTGGCCCGCGTTAGCAAAACCAAAAATGACCCAGTGACAATCAAAATTGATTTGACCGAAGCGCAATTGGCGCAGTTTAGTGAACGTCAGCCTTTTTTTCGTGGCATCAGTATTCAGAGTAAACTCACGCGCTCGTACCCTTACGATGAGCTATTTGCCCATGTGATTGGCTATGTCGGACGTATTAACGATAAAGAATCCAAGCAAATTAATAAGGATCGCTACGCAGGTACTGATCTTATTGGTAAAATTGGTATTGAAGATTTTTATGAAGATATCTTGCTCGGACAGCCCGGTTATCAGTCAGTAGAGACCGATGCTCATGGCAATATTCTACGTCAACTTGATACCAAAGCGCCCATTGCGGGCAATGACATCACGCTTAGTCTAGATTATGGCTTGCAAACCATTGCGCAGCAGCAGCTTGATGGTCGCCGCGGCGCGATCGTCGCTATCGACCCAAAAAACGGCGATGTTTTGGCTTTTGTTAGTAACCCAAGCTACGATCCCAATCCTTTTATTTCGGGTATCTCTTTTAAGGACTACGGCGCTCTGCGTGATGATGTCGATCAACCCCTTTATAACCGCGCGCTACAAGGGACGTATCCGCCCGGCTCAACCATTAAACCTTTTGAGGGTTTGGGCGGTATTCATTACGGCCTACGAGATTGGGAAACGACCATTTATGACCCGGGTTATTTCAGTCTACCCGGCGATTCGCATCGTTTTCGCGACTGGAAACGCGGTGGTCACGGCACGGTAGATTTAAAGAAATCCATCATGATGTCGGTAGATACCTATTATTATAAGTTGGCGTATGAGATGGGGATTCAGCGCCTTCATGACTGGATGGTGCGCTTTGGTTTTGGTGAGCAGACCGGTATTGACTTACCCAATGAAAAATCAGGCGTTATGCCGTCACCAAAATGGAAAAAAGACACCTATGATAAAGGTTGGTTACCAGGTGAAACCATCTCTGTCAGTATCGGCCAAGGGTATTTTTTAGCCACGCCATTACAGATTGCCAATGCCACCGCCATGACCGCCAACAAGGGTTATCACATCACCCCGCATTTATTAAAAAGCAGCGATGGCGCGGCGGCCGTTAACGTGATTAGCAAGCCTGATGGCAAAATTGACTACAATGGTAAACCGTCAGATTGGACGCGTATGCACGATGCGATGGAACAAACGGTTAAGGCAGGTACAGCGCGTGGCATTTATACACCGCGCTATCGCATCGCTGGTAAAACCGGAACGGCGCAGGTCAAATCTATCGCTCAAGGTAAAAGCTATAATAAAGCGGCACTCGATAAACGTCACTGGGATCATGCTTGGTTTAATGGTTTCGCGCCTGTAGAAGAGCCAGAAATCGCCCTTTCAGTACTGGTCGAAAATGGCGGCGGCGGTAGTGCCGTTGCAGCGCCTATTGGTCGCGCCTTATTTGATTATTGGATGCTGCAGCGTAAAACCGACCCTATTTTGCCGCCAACCGCCGATGAACTAAGGGCCATCAAACGCCAAAAGGCTTTTGAAAAGGCCATGCGCGACGCCTTACGTGATAAAGAGCAAGCGCTAGCGGAAAAAGCCGAGGCGCAAGGTGCCGAGAACGCAGCTACATCTGAATAAAATATATAAAACGAAATGCACCGAATAAAAAGCTGTAGATAAGAGACACTATGAAGAAACTCTCAAATGGTCGCGAACAAAAGAAAAATCATAAAGCAAAAAACGCAGTAGCGGGAGACGTACGTATCATCGGCGGGCAGTATAAACGCCGTATCGTCAGCTTTATCGATGCCGAAGGTTTGCGCCCGACTCCTGACCGCCTGCGCGAGACCTTGTTTAATTGGTTGATTGCCGATATTCATGACGCCAAAGTACTTGATAGCTGCGCTGGTAGCGGCGTTTTAGGCTTTGAAGCCTTATCACGTGGCGCGGCTCATACAACCTTTATTGAAGTAAGTTCAGCGCAAGTCACTATGCTGCGCCAAAGCGCCGAGCAATTACGCTTAGATGCCAGTAACTATCAGATTATTCAAGGCACCGCCGAGCAGGTACTGACGCAAAACCAAACGATACAGCGGCATTTTGATATCGTCTTTATCGACCCGCCGTATGCGCAAGATTTATGGCAGCCGATTTTGACAGCACTTATTAAACAGTCTTTAATCAACACAGAAACGCTGATTTATTTAGAGGCGGATAAAGATTTAACCCTGCAACTGGACCAATTGGTAGCAAGTATTAACGAAAGCGCTGAGCCGCTAGCAGATATAGCGCAAAGCCTAATACGTTTTGAATGCTTAAAACAGACCAAAGTTGGGCAAGTTGTCGCTGGACTTTATCAGCTTTCAGCGTCATAATTGTCAGGTTAATAAAAGCCATTAACAAATTTTGAAAATGTTTAAAACCGCTAAAAAACTGGCCAACGCTGCAGTTTAATGTATATAAGGCGAAAATAAACCCCAATGCAGCTTGCAAGCGTAGGCGCTACTGCTTATAATGTGCAGTCTGTTTTTTGAGAGCCCCGTTCCCAGCTAAACTCTCAACGAATTCTAATTTTAAGGTTTTATCATGAAAACACTTAGTGCAAAACCAGCTGAAGTGACCCATGACTGGTATGTCGTAGATGCTGACGGCAAAACCCTTGGTCGCTTAGCTACTGAAATCGCTAGTCGCTTACGTGGCAAGCACAAGACTTGTTACACGCCGCACGTAGATACTGGTGATTTTATCGTTGTTATCAACGCAGAAAAAATCGCGGTAACGGGCAAAAAAGCGCAAGACAAAAAGTACTATCGTCACAGTGGTTACCCAGGTGGTATTAAAGAAACCAACTTCACCAAGCTGATTGCACATAAGCCTGAAGATGTTCTACATAAAGCGGTTAAGGGTATGCTTCCAAAAGGTCCTCTTGGCTACGCGATGATCAAAAAGCTGAAACTATATGCGGGTACAGAACATCCACATGAAGCTCAGCAACCTAAAGAACTAGACATCTAAGGATATACTTATGGAACGCAATTACGGAACTGGTCGTCGCAAAACTTCTACCGCTCGTGTCTTTTTAGCGAAAGGTACTGGTAGCATCGTTGTTAACGGCAAACCACTTGATGAGTACTTCAGCCGCGAAACATCGCGCATGGTTGTTCGTCAGCCTTTAGAACTACTTGAATCACCTACTGCTTATGACCTATACATCACTGTAAAAGGTGGCGGTATCAGTGGTCAAGCGGGCGCAATCCGTCACGGCATCACGCGTGCATTGATTGAGCTTGACGAAGCCAACAAACCTGCTCTAAAAGCAGCTGGCTTTGTTACTCGTGACTCACGTCAAGTTGAACGTAAGAAATTGGGTCTACGTAAAGCACGTAAACGTCCACAATTCTCAAAACGTTAATCAAAGCTATCTCTTCTCTTTTTACGACTGCCTTCTTTTTCTCAGAGTCGCTGCAGCAGTATTAAGCAAAAGAGTAGATTTGCAAAACCTTATAAGCTGGTCTCAGTTTATAAGGTTTTTTTATGGCTATTTTTTAGCGCTGCTGTTTTAACTCTATAGTGAGTGAAAAGTAATATCGATACATCACGCACTGCTGATATCCATTTTTCTTGCTTGCTGTGCCTGCGCAGACAGAGGCTACAAAAAATTGATATCAGCAGTACCGTAGTGTTTTTAGGATATTTTGACTATATTGTTTAAATGCCTAATAGTTTAAAGTCCTTAGCTCTCGTTGTCGTTAGTTTATTAAAT
>NZ_LXWA01000068.1:0-20991 GCF_001652315.1 Psychrobacter sp. SHUES1
AGCTTTGGCGCGTAACCTGCACTTCGCAAGGGTTTGGTGACGACTATTTTGTAATATTGCTCTACCATTAAATAGATATTGATGATAAATTCGTCTATGGGCATCTCACAACTCCATTGTATTCTTGGTCGAAAACAATAGATTAGTGAGGTGCTCTTCTTTTTTCAATCACTTTCGAAGTTGAGAGTGGGGTAAAAATTTAAATAATACATGCGCCATGTTGAAAAGCATGCGTCATGTTGAAAAAATAAACACCGCCATAAAGACGGTGTATGTCATGCGCATCTATATTGCAATAGAATTGCTTGTTGACTATTTTATCAATTAATAGCACAGCTGTTTAGCAGCTTTTGTAAAAACTCATCACAACGTGCCATTTCACTTAGCGCGACATATTCATCGGCTTTATGCGCCTGCTCAATGCTACCAGGACCGCAAATAATCGTTGGGATGCCGCTATTAGTAAACTGACCGCCTTCAGTTGCATAAGCGACTTTATGACGTGTATCGTCACCGGTCAGAGCGATAATTAACGCTTGTAGCTCAGCGCTATCGCTATCGGTCATCGCTGGTACACTCTCTTCTTGTAGCAGCTCAATACCAGTATCGGCAGCGCGTGCTTGCATTTGGGCGCTGAGCTCTGCAACTTTTGCCGCAATCGGTGCGAGGATATCGTCTTGTGTCATATGCGGCAGATTACGATAATCAAAGGTAAATTCACACAGTTTAGGGACGATATTGGTCGCGGTGCCGCCTTGTATGGTGCCAACAGACAATGTCGAATAAGGCACATCAAACATGGCGTCGTTATCGTCGCGCTGGCTGATTTCTTCTGCTAAAGTATCAACATAACCAATCAAACGACTGGCATAGCTAATAGCGTTGACACCTTGGGCAGTCAATGACGAATGCCCAGACTTGCCATGAACACGGCAACGGTAAACCGCGATGCCTTTATGCGCCACCACCATCGCCATGTTAGTCGGCTCACCGACGATACAGTAATCAGGCGTAATACCGCGCGCTTTCAAATCTGCCAAGAGTAGCGGTGCGCCCAAACAGCCGACCTCTTCATCAAACGACAATGCCAAATGCAATGGGCGACGCAGCTGGCCTGCGTTAGAGAGTTTTACCGCTTGCGGCAATAGTGTCAGCGCACAAGCAATAAAGCCTTTCATATCACAAGCACCGCGACCGTATAGCTTGTCGCCACGAATGGTCGCGGTAAACGGCTCCGACGTCCAGTCTTGCCCATCTACTGGTACGACATCGGTATGACCCGATAGTACCAGACCATGATTCACTTCATCGGCATCTTTTCCCGCTGGCACCGTAACGAATAAATTGGCTTTATTTTTAGCATCATTAAAGGTTAAACCTACCGTTAAGCCCAATTGCTCGCAATACGCTTTCACATCGTCAATCAACGCCAAATTTGAATGGCGACTGACCGTATCAAACGCAATTAATCTTGTCAGCCAATCAATACTGTCTTTTGGATAATTGCCAGTAGAATAATGAGTATTGGGCGTTTCTCGTTCTGCAACGTTATCGTAATTTTTTAGCGTCATAAGACTTCCTTATCGTACTAAGATAAAAAGGCACAGCTTTTTTAATAAGCGTAATAATGAAGACACGCCCTAGCCTTTTTAAGCAGATTTTTTATTTAAGTTTTTTACTTATTTTTTTGAAATGAACGCTGCTGTAGGGCTCTGATTTCTTCATCTAAACCGGCAATCGGACCTTCGACGGGCACATTCGGTGCAACTTCTTGGATACTTAATGAATGGATGGGCGATGTTGAGCTCACACCCATCTCGTCCATCCATTTACCGAGCTGTTTTGATGAGCTGATATAGACAATACGACCCAGACCAGCCCACGCATGTGCCGCTGAGCACATGGCGCAATGCTCACCCGAGGTATATACCACGGCTTTTGCTCGTGCCTCAGGGGTCATATTTTGCGCGGCCCACTTGGCGACGGCAATTTCAGGATGGTAAGTCGCATCGACCGTATTGGCACGATTACGATCTTCTTGTAATACTTTGCCATTGCCATCGACCAACACGCTACCAAACGGCGCATCGCCCGCCTCTAATGCTTCAGCAGCGAGCTCAATGCAGCGGCGTAAATAAACCATCTCATTATCAGTAGTCATCATCATATCCCTTTCATTATTTTGGATAGCTATCCAATAGCCAAGTACCATTTCTCTGGCATCAATCTCAGCTATTTCTCATTCCCTTTATCCTATCATGTTAATTATGATGGGCGGTTTTGATTCATCACATCAACGACCGGCGGCATCGGTTTAGGCAACCTACCTTCTGCTTGTAGCTCTTTGGTGGTTTTGGCATCGATAGCCAAGCCAGCAATCAGAGCAATATCTTTCACAGGCTTGCGTTGACGCGTAGCAAAACTAACCGGAACCATGCGTGCAAATTCAAAAATATGCAGATAAGACTCTTCGCCACCTTCGAAGTCTTCATCATCTTCTAAACGTATCGCGCCAATTTTTGCCAAATCTGAAAGCATCTCGTTTTCTTCAGCGCTTAGACCACAATCGGTAATACCAAAACCGGTCATAAAGCCATTTGCCCACTGTTTCAGCGCCATCACGCGCTCGTACAGGTCATGTTCATCATCTGGCACCAGTGGCATATACGCATAAGCATCGTCTTTGTCTTTTAACTGAAAAACGATGTCTTCTGCCTCTTCGGTGAGTAAAGTTAATGCGGCATCAGGCAGCGGCGCAAAGCTCAGCTCTTCAAACACCTTTGCCCAAACTGGCTCATCAGGGGCATTACAGGCGGTCATCAGCCCCGTCATCAAGCCGTGTACCTCGCTGATAGACACGTCCGTCCAGTCATCAAACGCAGCCAGCCAAGTATTCCAGCCAGAGATATTGTCATTCATAATAGATGTCCTAGTAATTGATTAATAGTGGTAAATACCAACAGACGCCGCCCGATATGATTCATAAAGCGGCAAGTGATAAAAGTCACAAAACAAAGCGCCATACAATTACTTTGTTGATATAGATATTATGCGGTCACCTATGGCATTATTAAACGCAGAGAACAAAATTCATTTACGCTTACTTGTTAAGGATAAAAACTGACTATGTATGACCAACTTAGAATATTAGAAAAAATGGTACTCGATATTAAAAAACAGTATCAGCTTGTCAGTGCTGAACTTAGCAGCCTCAAACAACAACCAGTGACTGACCCAAAAGAGCTTACCGCTCTTAAAACCAAGCTCGATAGCAGCTATAGCGAGCGTGACGGTGCCAAAAAACAATTAAACGATCTTGATAAGCGCTACCAAAGCCTTGCCGAAGCCCATCATATGATTGGCGAAGAACAAGACAAATTAAACAAGCAGATTGAGCAATTACAGCACCAAAACCATGCACTGCAGCAGCGTAATAATGAATTAAAACAGCAGTATAGCGATATTAAGCAGCAAAATAGTGACTTGAAGAAGAAAAATGAATTGGCCGCTGAGCGTACCCAAGTGGTCTTACAGCGTTTGACACGCATTGACCAAGCCGAAAGTTAAGCAGACGTTGATATTCATCATGCTTAACTTGAGCAATTTTGCTGATTAACTTTATCTATTCAGCATTTAAGTTTATTAGGTTTATCAGCACCCTATTTAGAGCAGTGACAGCTATTTATTCACTTTAATGACACATATTGTAGGATTTATCATGACCGATGACCGCGCAAACCCTGTAGAGCGTCAGCTGCCAAGCAGTCAGACCCATAACATTCAATCCAAAAACACTCAATCAACAGCCATTCCAGCAAAAGACAATCAAACACAAACCACGCAACCACAAAAAGCCATGCCAAATAATTCGAACCCGCAAAATAACAATGCAAATAGCAATGTAAACAATAACGCAAATAACAATAAGACAAATAGTAATACGGTAAATAGCGCTGCTAAACCTGCAAGCGCTCCTGAACCACAAATTAAAAAGGTCGATGTGGCGATTGCTGGCGTAACCTACCCTATTTTTTGTCCTGTACACGAGCAAGAAGAATTGCGTGCAGCAGTTTCCTATATCAACGACTTTGCTCTAAAGTTAAGAAGAGATGCACCAAGTCTTAGCCAAGAAAACCTACTGGTATTAACCTGCTTAAATTTATATGAAAAAATCCAAACTCATGAAAGAAACGAAGAAGATCGTCTCCAACAAAGCAAACAGTCTGAAGCACTGCTCAACAAAATTATGAAAGATGCGCATTCCATTTTATAAATTTGCCTCAATATTAAATAGGTATTCTAAAAAGATAAGCGCTTAACTCATCAGAGCTAAGCGCTTTTTTAAATGGTGATAAAAGCTTATCGACTTGTGATTAACAACTTATGGCTTACAAGTTAGGCATCTGCTTGATAAGTCTTACCAGCATGAAAGTCTGCTTGATGCTCATAATTGCAAAAGAACAATGCTTTATTAGCGGCCATATCATTATTACTATTTAAAGTAGGTGTAGATTCCAGCACACCGCGATACTCAGCCAAACTGTTGCCACAAAAATCACACTGGCGCGGCGTGGTCACATCGCCCTTTTTTGGCATCATGCTTTTTGGCGCACGCGGGTACATAAACTTATAAAAGCCCCACATCACAGCCCAGATAATAAGAATTACAATGATAACGGCCAACACGGCAATGCTCCTTTGGATACGTTCTAAGACATTATAAACCCAACGCTGTAGAATAAACGTATAAAAAACTGGCCATATACAGCCAGTTTTTTAAGTCGTTAATAAATTAACCTCATAGATGCTTAAACTAACAGAGGTCTATCACTGTCGAACTATAATGAACAAACTACAGCTGCAGCTCACTGATGTCAGCCACGGTTAAGAATAAGGCGCGCACTTGCTTGAGCAGTGCTAAGCGATTGTTTTTCAGCGCCGCATCTTCACTATTGACCATGACGTCAGCGAAAAAGTCTGACAAAGGCGCATCCAAACTGACCAGCGTTTGCAATACTTGCGTATAGTCAGCAGTTTCTAGCAAAGGTTTGACCGCCGTTTGCGCTTGCTGAATCGCTTGATATAACGCTTGCTCAGCAGGTTCAGATAATAGCGCTTCATCGACAGTGTCAGCGACACTTACTTCTGATTTCGCTAAAATATTGGCAACACGTTTGTTTGAATCGGCAAGCTTTTCGGCTTGTGGCAATTCACTAAAGGTTTGCACAGCGCGAATACGCTGATCAAAATCGAGCGGCATATGCGGATTGATTGCTTGCACGGCTTGAATCGTATCGACACTGACGCCCTGCTCGGTATACATCGCCCGATAGCGCGAGTTTAAGAACGCCATCACTTGGGTAAAGGTATCGCCCATTTTAGCAATTTTACTGCCTTCACTGGTGCTATAACCTTTAATCGCTTGCTCAACGAGCGCCACCAAATTAATTGGTAATTGCTTTTCAATCAAAATACGCAAAATTCCAATGGCTGAACGACGTAAGCTAAATGGGTCTTTTGAGCCAGTCGGTGCTTGGTCAATGGCGAAAATACCAACCAACGTATCTAAACGATCAGCCAACGCTAAGCAAATACCAATCGGTGTCTGCGGTAATACATCACCGCTGAACTTAGGCAAATATTGCTCTTGCAGGCTGGCCGCGACGGCTTCAGGTTCATCATTTAAGCGCGCATAATACGTACCGGCGATACCTTGCAGTTCAGGATATTCACCGACCAATGAGCTAGCCAAATCCGCTTTGGATAATATTGCAGCTCGTACCGTTTCATCAACATTAATATCGCGTCCTTGCTGCTGCATCAGTGTAGCGATAAAGGCAGCAAGCTTAGCAATACGTTCAGACTTTTCCCAAATCGTACCGAGCTTATCTTGGAAGACACGCGTTTTTAGGCTTTCAGTCAAAGCAAATAAAGGCTGCTTTTGGTCTTGCAAGAAGAAAAACTCCGCATCAGCTAAACGCGGACGCACGACTTTCTCATTGCCTTCGATGATTTGATTCGGATCTTTTGACTCAATATTGGTGATAAAAATAAAGTACGGCTGCAATTTGCCTGCTTTATCGGTCAAGCAAAAATACTTTTGATCCGCTTGCATGGTCGAGATAAGCGCTTCTTGCGGCACTTGTAAAAAGCGCGGCTCAAAGTTTGCTCGCAGCGCAATCGGGAAATCAACCAACGCCGTCACTTCATCTAACAAATCTTGCGGCACGATAGGATCGGCATTAACTTCATCGGCTAGCGTTTTGACTTGATTTTTGATCAACGTTTGACGCTTATCAAAATCTGCCACGACTTTTAAACCATCGAGCAGCTGCTCATAATCATTGGCGTGCGTAATCTCGTGATAGTCAGGACTGTGGAAGCGATGACCGCGCGTTTGCTTGCCAGTTTGATGTCCTTGGATAGTCGCATCAATGACCACATCATCTTGCATCAATACCGCCCATTGTACCGGACGTACAAACTCATTGCGGCTCGCGCCAGAACGCATACGCTTAGCAATCGGCAAATTATCAAGCGCGGTTTGGAAAATAGTAGGTAGTAACTCAGTCGTCGCTTGACCCTGAATAATCTGCTCATAGCCGACATAATCACCTTTATCGGTGTTAATAGTGATCAGCTCGCTGGCGTCGATACCTAAACCCTTAGCAAAACCCATCGCTGCGCGCGTTGGATTACCATCGCTATCAAACGCCGCTTTAATAGCCGGACCACGTTTTTGCTCGCTACGATCAGGCTGCTTATCGCTGATACCCTCAATTTGAATCGCCAAACGACGCGGCGCGGCAAATGCTTTGATGCTATCAAACGTGATATCAGCCTCATTTAACTGCTCGGTGACACTTGCTTGTAGCGCATCACGTAGCGGTTTTAGGCTTTTTGGAGGTAGCTCTTCACACCCCAGTTCAAATAAAATAGTACTCATGGGATGCTCCTATTTATTATTGTTAGTAGTTTGATTATCATCTGTATTTTCAGTTAGCACATCTTCTTTTGGCAAATACTTATCGAGCGCCGCTTGACGATGGGCCTCATCGGCCAACGGAAAGCCCAATTTGGCGCGTGCTTCGACGTAACCAAAGGCAACTTTACGCGCCAGCGTACGTACCCGCAGAATAAAACGCTGACGTTCTGTCACCGAAATCGCACCGCGCGCATCAAGCAAGTTAAAGGCATGCGACGCTTTTAGTACCATCTCATAGGCAGGTAATGGCAAACCTTCAGCAACCAACTTATCCGCCTGTTGCTCATAAAAATCAAACATCTGACCCATCATTGGCACATCAGCGTGCTCAAAGTTATAGGTTGATTGCTCAACTTCGTTTTGATGGAAAACATCGCCATAGGTTACGCGGCCAAATTCGCCATCTGCCCAGACCAAATCATAGACGCTATCAACGCCTTGCACATACATCGCCAAGCGCTCAAGCCCATAAGTAATCTCGCCTGTCACGGGGAAACACTCGATACCGCCAACTTGTTGGAAATAAGTAAACTGGGTGACTTCCATGCCGTTGAGCCAAATCTCCCAACCAAGTCCCCACGCACCAAGCGTTGGCGACTCCCAGTTGTCTTCAACAAAACGCACATCGTGCACCAATGGATCAATACCGATAGCGCGTAGTGAATCCAAATACAGCTCTTGGATATTGGGTGGATTGGGCTTTAAAACCACTTGAAATTGATAATAATGCTGCAAACGGTTCGGGTTATCACCGTAGCGGCCATCGGTTGGACGGCGTGATGGTTGCACATACGCCGCATTCCAGCGCTCAGGACCTAGCGAGCGCAAAAATGTCGCGGTATGAAAGGTACCAGCGCCGACTTCCATATCATAAGGCTGCAAAACCACACAGCCCTTATCAGCCCAGTAGTTCTGTAAGGTGAGAATTAAATCTTGAAAAGTCATCGGCTGAGCGTGTTTTTCTGCGGTCATCGAAGTTGTCGCTTGAGATGTCATAGTTTGGATTGTCATAGTTTGGGGCATGTCATAACGCCGCGGTGGAATAGGTATTATAAAATAAGATATTGATAGCGCGCGTATGGCCTATTTGGCAACGGCTCTATTTGCCTGCTCACCTTACTAAAAATTGACCATTTTATCTATATTTAGCGCAATTAAATTTGTCTAAATCGCTCAAATAGCCAGTTATTGGCTATGTTCATCGTCAAACTATACCTATCAGCGTCGTTAAGCCGATAGATATAAAAACAAGATAAAAAAATACCCAAATGCGTGAGCATTCGGGCAGGAGGAAAAGTGTGTCGCAGGCATCCTGATGAGTCAGGCTTTTTGTTTTTTCATGGGCTATTGTTTTTATTCTAGCCTTGTATTTTACGTTCTTAACGTTGTCTTTATTTAAATGACTTTAGATTTAGATAACATTAATATTAACAATCAATATTCATCTTAACTTTATAACTTTGCTTTTACTGATAAGACTGATTATTTGCTTTAGGCATAATTATCCATAAGATAATATAAATTAAGATGCCTGGGACAGCGGCGCTCATGGTGGAGACAATCACAAATAACAATCTAACCCATGTTGGCGACCAGCCGACATATTCTGCAATACCGCCCATCACACCTGCGATCATACGATTATTTCTTGAGCGATGTAATTTTGCTAACTTAGCCAAATCAAATACCTCTCTTATTATTTCTACTTATTTTGAATGTATTATGTAACGTTATTCTTATCATTTATTTTAAAACGTTATAAAAATTCATAGCCCTTTTGAACTTATGAACTTATGAACTTATAAATAAGTATAGCAACTATTGACTTTTTATCTGTTGATGATATAGACGTGCTTTGTGAGTTTATGCTACTTAAGCTTACTCTAAGCTCTCATAATTGCGCCTAAACTCCTGATTTTAAATAACTATTTCAAAATGTTTCACTATTCACTTTGTTTCGCTTATATTACATATTCTGTTACAAGTTTAAAAAGCTCAAGCAATCACTTTAAATCTGTTTAGGTGTAAAAACTTTATTATCTATTGATAATTTAATATTAAAAGCCCTTTCTAAAATAACGCCTATTTACAATAACCTACCTGTAAATCTATCCAAACCTTTATACCATGCTATTAAATCATCAAGGCTTAGGAAATATGAATTGCCACGATGAATCATAACTAAAATAAAAACAGCACATAAGGAAAGCTATGTACGAATCAGGACTAATAATTGGACATTTTGAACCGCTACATTTGGGGCAAATGCGCAGTATATTGGACGCCGCAGGACAAGCAAAGACGCTGCATATTGTGATTATGACGCACCCTGCGCCGCATCCAGACTTTACTATTACCTTGCAAGATAAGGCACGTTGGCTACAGATGGCGTGCGCAGATTTGCCCTTTATCCATATTCATACCACTGATGAGATTGAGCTGCCGCTGCATGAAAGCTTTGCCGATGTAATCATCGATATTGCAGCTAGCAATGCCAAGCTGCAACGATTGATAGACGCGTTAGCGCTGCCGGCGGACACGGTTTTGTTTGCCGCAGAAAACCATCCATTAGCCCAATCGGACATTTCTGGACAGTTAGTCATGCCAGTAGTCACGACGCCATTGCAATCTGAATTTGATTCTTACGCTATTGCACATAATCCGGTCGCCCACTGGTCGGCGCTGCACCCACAAGTACGCGGCGACTATACCAAAACGGTGGCGATTGTTGGCGGTGAAAGCTCGGGCAAGACGACATTGGTACATAAGCTTGCCAACTATTATGGGGCCAGCTTTGCGCTAGAGATGGGACGGCTGTATGTCGGTACAGATTTGGGCGGTAGCGAGATTGGCTTGCAGTACAGCGATTACGGACCCATTGCGCTCAATCATGCCCAAGCAATCCGTGATGCCGCCGCTAGAGCAACAGCGCCCGTAACTATTGTTGATACTGACTTTGTCACCACTCAGGCTTTTTGTGAAGAGTACGAGGGTCGTAGCCATCCTTTTGTGACTGCTTGTATCGATGAGTTTCGCCTAGACCATACCATTATGGTCGATAACAATACCCCATGGGTTGATGATGGCATGCGCTCATTGGGTACGCCTGAGGCTCGCGGTCGCTTTGAGCAGCGCTTATTAGATATTTTCGCCCGTCATGATATTAAGCCGCATATGATTGATAAACCAGATTATGATGCCCGCTATAGGCAAGCTTTGTTAATTATTGATGAGGTTATTTATGGCAAGTAACAGTATCAAAAAACGAAAATAAAAAGAACGAAAGCAAAAATTATTGCTAGAAGTAAATGACTATGACAAGTATTAGAAATGGCAAAAACGGCATACTAAACCATACTAAAAAAAAGAAAAAAACTATTATAGCTTTTATACTTTAAGGAAAAAGGCGTTATGCGTATACAGCTCCTAGACAACATCACCGGAAAATGGGCGATACAATGGATTGTCATCTGGTTTATTTGCGGCGTGATTGCCTTATCAGCAGGCTTTTGGCTGACCACCGAACATACGACCCTTGACTGGTTTTACTTAGCCGTATCATTTATTGGCTTGATTTGCGTGGTGTCATTATCGTTCCGCAAAAATATTTTGGGTAATGGTTTTGGAATGGCGGCAACCGCAGGTGAATTTGTGGTTCAAGCGACCTCTGGCGCCGTTGGTTTGATGCTCGCGCCGTTATTTAACTTTTTTAGTCATCTGTATGGGATTTTTTATTGGTCCAAGCATACCGACGCCGATGGCGATATGGTGCCCAAATCTGCCAGTCGCTGGATTTGGCTATTAACCATCGCTTTTATGGTCATCGGTTTGGCGCTGTTTCCTACAGTAAATAACTTACTTGCCAGCTATGGTTACGCCGTCGTTGAAGATGATAACAGTAAATTCTTAGGTTTTATCTCTTTCTTTTGGATTAACGTTATCGCTTTTGTGCTGTCTATCACTGCGCAGGCAGCGATGATTCTGCGTTATTCATTTAACTGGTGGTTATGGATTTTATCCAATTTCGTTTGGCTAACCGTGAACCTAATGTCGGGCAATTATATCTTTGCTATTCAAACCATGGTTTACCAAGTCAACTCGTTTGTCGGACTGTATGAATGGTATCGCAGCGAGCAAGACTCTAGGGAGTCAGCCCAACCAGTACGTTAAGGGATAATTTTAATAAACGATATGAAGCTGAAGAACGGTTTAATGTAGTTAAGTGCTGGTATGATTTGACTGTGCGGTTTACCAGATAAAATGGCAGGTTGTGCCAATTAGTGCTACAACTGGTAAGAATAAATTTATTTGCTAACAAGGAGGTTAGTATGTCTCGTACCCGTCAAGGCCGTATGTCAAAACGCACACTTGAGCAATGGCTCAGTGAATATTCTGTCAGCCATCAAAACCTAGTCAATAAAAAAATCCATTGGCTCTGTGTTCCAACCATTTTTGTCAGTATCTTAGGCATGGGCATGTCGCTATCGGTCTGGTTCACCTTGGTGATGAGCGCCTTAGTTTTAATATTTTATATGCGTTTATCGACGCCGCTGTTTTTGGCAATGGGCATATTTATTCTCATTTGCTTATCAGTGATGACGCTACTGCCGTGGGGCTTTAAGGTTTGGGCAACTATCTTTGTGGTTGCTTGGATTGGACAATTTGTTGGCCATAAAATTGAAGGCAAAAAACCGTCTTTCTTTGAAGATTTGCAGTTCTTGCTGATTGGTCCAGCATGGGTAGCTAATAGCTTGATGCGCCGTAAAAAAGCTCAATAAACGGTATTTAATGCTGCTACTATTTTAACTTTTCCGTTTAATACAGTTGAAAAAGCGCCACCCAATAATCCATTGAGTGGCGCTCTTTCTAATTGCTAGCTATTTTAAAAAATAGCTTATTTACCAAATACTTTCATACGCTCTTCGAGAGGCTTAAATTCCTTGTCGCCTGCGGGTTGTTCGATAGCGCCAAATACCAATTGCGCGTTCATCTCCCAATGCTCATCGATATTCCACTCTTCAGCGACTTTTTTATCGATAATAGGATTGTAATGCTGTAAGTTGGCGCCGACATCAATACTGGCTAACGCCGTCCAAATAATGTACTGGTGCATCGCATTGGTTTGGTGCGCCCAAATTGGAAATTTGTCTGCATACAAAGGCGCAGCAGCTTGCATGTCTCTGACGACGCTATGATCTTCAAAAAACAAGATAGTACCAGCACCTGCTTTAAAGCCATCCATTTTTTGCTTGGTCGCCGCAAATTGCTCTTCGTTATCGACGATATCGTGTAGGGTATCTTCGGTTAATTGCCAAAGCTTGTTATGGTCGTCACCAAACAAAACAGCGATACGCGTTGATTGCGAGTTAAATGACGATGGCGTATGTAAAACCGCATGTTCAACCAACTTGACGATTTCATCATTTGAAACGGGTAATTGATCGCTCAAAGCATAAACTGAACGACGTTTTTCTGCCAATTTCTCTAATGTTTTTAGGTCTGACATAGTTTTCTCCATATTATTTATTAGGAATATTAGTGATTAAGTATATTAGTGATTAGAGGCTAATGAATACGAGTACGATTAATGGGTAATACCAAGCAAGCGTACTATCAACAAATCTGCTGTATTATAAGAAAGATTGACCTTAATCAATACTTCCTTTTTGTAATTATATCTTATTAATAGTTTATGAAAACCAAAATAAACTAAACAAACTAACCTTTAAAGCCTTGTGGTAATTCTGGTGCTGGCAAGCGTTTCATGTCTGAGTCGATATTACCAAAACGCTCATGACCGTTGTTCCAGTCGATGATAGATTGCTCAATCTCTTCTTTGTTGTCGGCGACAAAGTTCCACCACAGCAGCACTTGATTGTTTAATGGCTCACCGCCGATAAACATCACACAGGTGCCTTTTTTGGCGACTAGCTTGATGCTTTTATTATTGGCAACGTCGCTATCGTGGAAGCGGAACAATTGATCTTGCTCACAAATTTTGCCTTCAGACTCAATCTGTCCTTCTGTCACCAAGATACCATATTCAAAACCCGGTTCTAGGTTAAGCGTAACTTCACCATCCTCTAAAAAGTAAACGTCGATACCGACCATTTTTGAGTACTGAATGGTTGGCGCTTCATAGCGCTTACCTGTGACGCTGTCATAGCTGCCCGTCGTCAATACCATCTCGACGTTATCTTCACGCCATGTCGGTAGCTCTGGATAATGGTGGAAACTGCGTTCGATTTGTTGATCGGTCGGTAGCGCAATCCACAGTTGTACCATACTTAGACCACGAGCGGCATCTGCCGAACCACCGGTATCAGGAAAAACGCTCTGCTCTGTATGACTGATACCTTGGGTAAGGCCAGTACCTGCTGTCATGACGTTGACTTGGTTTTTGGTAATCACTTGCTTATTACCCAAGCTGTCTTTGTGCAGTACTTCACCATTTAGCATCCAGCTAAAGGTTTGCAGGTTGGTGTGCGGATGACGACCGACTTGCATACCGCTTTCATCTTCGCTAAATTCAGCAGGACCTGCATGGTCTAGAAAGCACCAAGCACCAATTGGCTGCTTACCTTTACTGGGTAACAGACGAGCAATGGGAATGCCGCCCACATCTGCTAAGCACGGCTCTAGGGTTTCAATACTCATAATTTACCTCTTATGATGTGATATAGAATCTAGTGTGACCAAAAGATAAAAATTAATGTCTATTATTTGGCATTAAAAGCTCATTTAGTCTTAAAAGTTTATAGGTACTTCCATTAGTAATACTTTAGCACCATCGAGGACATCCATCGTAAAGTTCTTAGTATCCCAAACACCTAGACCATCGCGGGTACTCAAAGTGTTACCGTTTACAACGACTTTACCGCTAATGACAAAAATATAGACGCCATTGTTAGGATTTTTAAGCTGATACGTCTCTGTCACGCCTTTATCAAAATCGCCCATACTGAACCATGCATCTTGATGAATCCACACGCCTGCATCATCTCTATTAGGCGATAAAATTTGGTTAAACGCATTTGGCTTCATCAGTTCACCCATACGGATTTGCTGATAACGAGGCTCAACGTTCATTTTGTTTGGGATGACCCAAATCTGTAAAAAACTCACCGCCTCATGGTTATCGGCGTTCATTTCACTATGGGTGATACCCGTACCTGCCGACATGACTTGGACTTCACCGGTTTCAATGATGCCATTATTACCGATGTTATCGCCGTGACCGAGCTTGCCTGATAAAGGAATGCTGATAATTTCCATATCGCGATGTGAATGTTTACCAAAACCTTGACCTGCGATGACAAAATCATCATTAATGACACGTAGCGCCCCAAAGCCCATACGTTCTGGATTGTGATAATTGGCAAAGCTAAAGGTATGCTTGCTTTTTAACCAACCATGGTTGGCATCGCCACGAGAATCTGCTGCTTGATAGATGGTTCTCATAATGTATCCTTAATTATTAGTAAGTTAAACGGCTTTAGAATTTGACATTCATTAACTCGTTTAAACAATGAAACTATTATAATTGTTGTCTATTAACAGATAAACAACGATATTCGCAATTGACTATTCTTATTTTTAGAACAATATCGTCATAAAGGTAAGGTAATATATTTATAACAGAACCCTGTATACTCATAACAGTACAACTAGCATGAGCTGTTACTATGACCAAAGTTACGATAAAAGTGTCATGAAAAAAGTAACGCGAGCAGGTGTAAATTGAGTCCAGAAGATGTTAGTCATACGATATAAGGAAATTTAACTATGTCAGATATGAAAAATAAACAACCATTACATTATGAAGTCATTAATAATACCGAGAAAAAGCGTTTTGAGATTCATATCGATGACAAAATTGCTTTAGAGGATTATGAATTTTTCACCACGAGCGCCGGCGAAAAAGGTATCGAATATAAACATACCGAGGTGCCAGCAGAGTTAGGTGGTCAAGGTATTGCAGGGTATCTGGTCAAATATATTTTGGATGATGCAGCGGCGAAAAACCTACGGGTGAAACCAACTTGTTCTTATGTAAAGTCTTATATCGACAAGCATCCAGAGTACCAAAACAATTCAGTATTTCATAACGCTAAGGCTTAAATAGCGATACATAAGCGCTTAACCAGCAAGCAAAAAAACGCCCTATCCATAAAGCTAGGGCGTTTTTTATTGGCAATGGTTTAGGTGAGATTTATTATTGGTAGTATTCCTTAAGCGATATGCGCTAAGAATTCTTTATCGCGTGCCATCACTGATAAATACAGCACCGGCAATACAAACAAACCTACGGCCCAAAAACTCAGCTGCATATATAGCAAAGCACCTACTAACGCGCCAACTAAAAAGCTAAACACCAATACCGAGCTGTGGGCCAATTTTTTGCCATTATCGGCGTTTCGATTGCGTAGATAATCAGTCAAATTGATACCCAGTTGCGTGGTATTTCCAGTCATCAATACCGTCGGGCTCATGTGCTTAATTATTGTCTTGCTAGCGGTATTACGAATCGCCAGCGCAATGAGACCCAAGCCACCTGTGATTGCCACGGTGATATCGCCGGCATCGACAAACGGCTGGTAATAAAGACCAGCCACCATAAACGCGGTCAAAAAAGCCGCTTCTGCTAAAAATAAATGGCTCAAGGTCAGTTGTTTATTTTTACTGTGGTCAATAAATATCTTGGTGAGCATAACCGTTAAAATAAATAGCGGCAAAGCCGCAAGTTTAATCCATAGACCCGCTTCACCTTTTACCAAGCCACTACCCGCCATCACCAAGTTACCCGTGACATGGGCGGTAAAGAACCCAAACAAGGTGATAAAACCAATGGTATCAATCGCGCCGCCGACCACTGTTAAAAGTACAGGCGTTTGATGACGTTGCCAAAAGCTGGGCAGCTTGGCAGTCTCTGTAGAGATAGGATTAGGCACGCGACGACTGCCCTGCAAATTTACGATTGATGGATTCTTTTCGCAAACTACCGATAATTAATGCGATATTTATGGATGCGCTCATAGGGGCTCCTTGATTATAATTATAAGATGATATTGTCTAAACCATTTACTCTACTAGATTCTGCGCGTATGACTGTTATCAATTGAATATACGCCTGGTCCATGAACAAAAATCATCAAGAAACCGCCTGCCATGGCAATGTTTTTCATAAATGGGTTCATTTGTGATTCATCAATCCAAAATTGATGGAAAAGTAGCGCCGACGTAATGCTAAAACCAGCCATTAGAATCGCCACCAAGCGCGCTTTGAAGCCTAATAAAATTGCGATACCGCCAAGCAGCTCAACAGCAATGACCAAAGGCAATAGCATACCCGGTACGCCCATCGATTCCATATAACCTTGGGTGGCCGCGTAGCCAGTAATTTTGGTAAAGCCAGAAAAGATAAAGATCATCGATAACAATAAGCGACCAATTGGGGCGCTCAGCTCTTGCAGCTTATCCATAAGTATTCTCCAATAACATAAAAGTCATGATTATAAAGATTTTATTTAAAAGACTTTTGTTTGATTAGGTAATGGCATTATTGTAGTCGTTGCTTAATAGCAGATAAACCAAGATAATCGCAAATATAAGTTCTCTTTTAGAGAACAGTCAAATAGCAATTCTACTGGTACAATATTAAAAACGACAATAGCGTTACGTGCTATTTATGCTCACTATTAAGACAGTTAGCATTTTAGCCATACTATTAGACGCTAGAGATAAGCGCCACAGAAAGAAACATTTTTCGATGCCATTTAGCGTTTAATATCCTAATTTTTTGCTACACTCATTATGTTGTTATGTAAGACATACTTAACGCTAGCTTCTACTTACTCACTTAAAAAGGATGATTTATGATCACTATAAATTCTATTAAAAAAACAAACCGCGCAATTACTTTTGCTGCTATCGGTACGCTTGGTTTGCTTAGCACACTAGGTCACGCTGCAACTTATGAGCTTGATTCCAAACATACCGCCGTACGTTTTTTCGTCGATCACTTTGGTACCACGACCAACGCTGGCGGCTTTTATAATCTATCGGGTACGCTTGAGTACGCGCCTAAAGAGAAAAAAGGCTTTGTCGGTATTACCATCCCGATGGGCAGCTTGAGCACAGGTATTAAAGCGTTTGATGGTCACCTTAAATCTGCCGATTTCTTCAATGTAAAAGAACACCCAACCGCTTATTTTAAATCGACTAAGTGGGAATTTGAAGGCGATAAAGTCAAAGCGGTCAAAGGCGATTTAACGCTGCTAGGTCAGACGCATCCAATCACTTTAACGGCCACTAAATTTAACTGTTATGACAGTCCTTTATTAAAAGCTGAGGCGTGCGGTGGCGATTTTGAAACCACGATAGATAGAACCAAATGGGGTATCAATACCTTTACCGATGGCGGTATGATGAAAGACATTAAACTGGTCGTTCAAGTAGAAGGCAGTAAAAAAGCTGATCTTAAATAAGACGGCTTGACGACTTTAAACCGTATTTTATACGGAACACAGTCTAAACTATTTGGCGTTATTGATAAAAAGACTGGGTTTTTAACTCGGTCTTTTATTTTTTATATGATTAACCGCTAAATAATAACAGCCAAATAACAGTAAGGAGGTAGCTAGGATGGGACAACTAGAAGATATGGTGATGTTTGTGCGTATAGTAGAAGCGGGTAGCATTACCAAGGCCGCCGAGCAACTTAATATTGCCAAATCAGCAGTAAGCCGCCGACTCAAGGATTTAGAGACGCGTTTGGGCAGTCAACTGATTAGCCGTACCACGCGCCAATCAAACTTAACCCAAGCTGGCGAGCAATATTACCAAAAGGTGAGTAATATCCTCAGCGAAGTGGACGCGCTAAACGAGGAAACCAGTGGCGCGCCGACGCGTATCGAGGGTACCTTAAAAATGACTGCGCCTTTGTCATTTGGCTTGATGCACTTAAACGATGTCATCGATGAATATGCCAATCAGCATCCTAATCTGAACTTTGAATTAAACTTTTCTGACCGCCATACCGATTTGGTCGAAGAAGGCTTTGAATTAGCGATTCGGATTAGAGAGCTGCAAGATTCAAGTTATCAAGCCAAACGTTTGGCGCTGATTCGTTATACCTTATGTGCCAGTCCTGAATATCTGACTAAAATGGGTACACCAAAAACCATAGAAGATTTGGCCAAGCATGCGTTTTTACAATACGGTCTGAGTAAATCTAGCACGATAGAGCTGATAGACGAGCAAGGCAAAAAACATCAAGTCGCTATCAATTCAAAAATAAAAGTCAATAACGGCGATTTTTTGCGCGATATGGCGGTAAAGGGACACGGTATTGCTTTTTTACCCAATTTTATCACTTATAACACCATAGCCAGTGGTGAGCTTGTCCCCATTATGCAGCAGTATCAACTGCCTACTTTAAACGCTTATGCGGTCTACCCGAAAAATCGCTTTTTGTCGCAGCGCTGTCGCTATCTCATTGATTTTATTGCCGAGCGTTTTGGTAATGACCCTTATTGGGATAAATTTTAATAAAACCAATTTGGCACACTGAGTAGTTTTTTTAAGTCGCTATAAATTCTAAAACTATACTGCTAGTATGATTTTAAGTTATCCATCAGTCATAAGGAAATGCAACATGGATTTAACGTCACTTGGCATGAAAGCCATTCACGACTTTGATGAGGTGCGCCAAAGTCCATTACCACAAGAGCGCCTAAAAGCAGCGCGCAAGCAAGCGCTTTTAGAGAACGTTTTATGGATGAGCCGCCGGTACAGTTTTATCAAAGCGCCGACATGGTGCGCGTGCCCTATCCGACATGGTACGCCTACAGTGGTGTCTATACCCAAAGCACCTATAAATTCCCCTACATTCATATCTTAAACCGCATTTTTATCGTCAAGTATCATGATTTTTTAGGCGAATTAAAAACGCTGCTGTTTTCTCCTTCTGATATTGAAGCGGATCGCGAGACGCCATTTTTTAAAAGACCACTCATTGCAAAAGGAAAGCACGTGATGGGTTACTTTACGGGTAAGACTATCTATATCACTGGCGCGGCCTCTGGTATCGGACTTGAAACGGCTAAGCAGCTGATTGGGCAAGATGCCAATTTGGTCTTGTTTGATAAACAAGCGCTCGATAAGGTCGTCGCCACGCTGCAAGGTTTGAACAAAAATAAAGCGTCGATTATCAGCTATGAACTGGACGTCACCGATGCCGATACTGCAAGCAAGCTATCGCCTGATATCTTGATGCATTTTGTAGGGATTACAGGGCCTTGGACGTTTGATGAGATGAGCCAAGAACAGTTTGAGCGCGTACTGACTATCAATCTATTCGGCACTCGTAACGTATTGGCTGCCGTGCGCCCGTTTTTATCACGTGGCGATCAAGTCATGGTAACCGCTTCGATGGCATCATTTACCGGCAGTTATGGCTACAGCTCTTATAGCGCCTCAAAATTTGCTATTTGGGGCATGATGCAATCGATCGGTTTTGAATGGAAGCCTGACGGTATTGATATCACTGTCTTTGCGCCGCCACCAATAGATACGCCGCTGACCCAAGCAGAAGTCGGCGTCATGGCGCAAGCCGGTGTCGGCATGAAAAAACTGGCAGGCGAGCTAAAAATTGACGATGCCGTTAAATCCATGCTCAAAGGCGTAGAGAAGCGCCAGTTCTTGGTCGTCCCAGGCCTGATGGCAAACTTGATTAGATTACAGCTGCGCTTCTTTCCTGTGAGCTGGGTTAACTGGATAGGTAATAAGACTGTCGCTTTTTCGCTTAGGAAATAGCGTTTCTAACAATGGCTTACTTGCATTAAAGTTTCGCTGCCATGGAGTTTTAATCTGTCAGTTAAAAACTATATTCATAAAAAAGCGTCACCCAACTCAATGTTGGGTGACGCTTTTTTATGACAAGTTCTCTACACTGGCTATTATCTAATCCTAATCTAACGTTTGCACCCCGCCACCATTGACAAATATGGTCTGACCACTCACCCACGTTGATACTGGAGAGGCAAAATACAGCATCGCTCCAGCGATATCATCGGCTTCACCCAAGCGCTGAATAGGCGTATGTGATAGCATTCTCTCCTCAATCTCAGGCGTGAGTACACTCTCTAACGCCGCAGTACGCGTGGCCCCAGGTCCGACGGCATTAACACGCACTTCAGGACCAAAATCGTGCGCTAAATTGGCCACCATATGATTAACAGCAGCTTTTGAACCAGCATAACCACTCATATTTGGACTTTTATTGATACTAGACATCGATGTAGTAAACACAATTGAGCCATAGCCAGATTTTTTCATATGGGGTACGCAAAGTTGCGATAAGCGCCAGCCGCTAAAGACATTCAATTCAAAATCACGGCGAATATCATCGACAGAAATCTTAGACGGGTTTTCACGGCCACCGCCGCCGCCCGCGTTGTTAATCAAAATATTGATGCTACCAAATTCAGCAACTACTTTTTCTACCATATTTACCAAATCATCGTCTTTTAAAATATTACACTCAATGGCAAATCCTCTGACGCCATATTCTTCGATATCTTTAACGGCCGCCTTAGCATCCTCTAATTTTAAGTCTGCAATGACGATATTTGCCCCCGCTTGTGCCAAACGCAAAGCTGTCGCCTTACCGATACCATTCGCACCGCCCGTCACAATGGCCGTTTTACCGCTTAAATCAAACAATTCGTTGAATGCTTGGTGGTGTTCTAAAAAGTATGCCGGCATCAGACGTAACCATAATTGATGTAAAAGAACACCATATCAAACACTTTGAAGTGATTATCGAGCTTCTTAGAGAAACAACAGGTTTTTCTAACCGCCCGACGCAATCGGTGTCTAAGACGGCAGTTATTACCTTCAATGCCTACCGTATGAGATTTGCCAACTCGTTTGTGGTCAAATTTAAAGGCGGTTATAAAACTGTCCCAGTTATCCATACTGATAGAGCCATAGCTGACTTTCAG
>NZ_LXWA01000069.1:0-20734 GCF_001652315.1 Psychrobacter sp. SHUES1
TTCGAAAGACCTGCTGCTTCTCAAAGAAGTTTGATAACCACTTTAAGGTGTTTGATTTGGTATTCTTCTATGTCAATTATGGCTATGTCTGATGCCAGCATACTTTTTAGAACACCACCGAAATATTTATTGACTAAAAATGCTTATCAAATAAAAGTGAAAAAATTATAGCACGCGTTTTTAATGGTTCCATACCAGAACTAAGGTTCCCTATGAGTAGCAGTAATGTGTCAACCGCCAAACAACCTACCGCATTTTATTCTCCTTTAATATTTAAAAATTCGCTATTAAAGCTATCGCTAGGAGTGACATGCGTGCTCTCATTAAGCGCCTGCCAGCCATCTCCAACGGACGACACCGCCAATAATAACGACAATAAAGCCCAAGACAGTAGCTATTTGCAAAATATAACGCCTGAGCGTGCTCAAACGATTGAAGCGCTAGCGGGCGTCCCTATGCAGCAGCTTGCCAGCTTTGATGCGCAAGAAATCAAACAAGGTGGCGATACTGGTATTAGTATCACCACGAGCGAAAGCTACTCTAAACCTTCTTCAAATATCACCGCTTCGCGTAAAGGCTCTTTCTTTATCGGCAATGCGTTTTTTAGGCAACCTTGGGTGGTCGCGCCGGCAAGTACCGATAGCCGTGATGGGCTTGGCGCTTTATTTAACGTTGCTGCCTGTCAATCTTGCCATATCAAAGACGGTCGCGGTCATGCGCCGATGAGAAGTGATGACGATGCTGATAGCTTGTTGATTCGCCTTGCGATGCCGGCGACTACCGAAGCGCAGCGCCAAAAGCTAAAAGATTCCTTGATTGAAAAAGTCGCCCATCCTATGTATGGCGGTCAATTGCAGGACCGCGGTGTGCAAGGCGTGCCTGCTGAAGCCCGAATTGTAGTACAGTGGAACGATAAACCTGTTACCTTTGCTGATGGTCATGTCGAGACCTTGCGTGCGCCAACCTTTAATCTGACCAAACCCGGTTATGGTCCATTTGATAATGAGCTGATGGTATCGCCGCGTGTGGCCTTACCGATGATTGGGCTTGGGTTACTCGAGCAGATTCCAGACGATGATATTAAAAAACAAGCAGCCAAAGTAAATAACGCTAATAGCGACATTAGCGGTAAATTTAATATGGTCATGGATCCACAAACGGGTAAAGTGGCATTAGGACGCTTTGGCTGGAAAGCTGGTCAAACCAAGCTGATTACTCAAAACCAAAGTGCGTTTAATGAGGATATGGGGCTGACCTCAAATATCCGTCCGCATGAGTCTTGTATGCCAGCGCAGACCGCTTGTGTGAATGCCGCAACAGGTGCTGATGAACAAGGTAATGGTAAGCCGCCCGTCGAAGTCAATGATGAAGTGGCAAAGTTCGTCGAATTTTATACCCGTAATCTGGCGGTGCCGCATCGCCGCAATGCCGAAGACAAGCTGGTATTGGCCGGCAAAAAACGCTTTTATGATATGGGCTGTCAAAGCTGCCATACGCCGCGTTATCAGTTGCCAAAAACCGACGATGACCATCTTGAGCAGCACGGACAAGTGATTTATCCTTATACCGATTTATTGTTGCATGACATGGGCGATGGCTTGGCTGATCGTACCATTGCGGGTAAGCTGCCATCTAAAGATTTACAGGTTGAGTTTTTAGCCAACTCTTATGAGTGGCGCACGCCTGCTTTGTGGGGCATTGGTCTTGCGCAAACCGTCGATCCACAAGCGACGTTTTTACATGATGGGCGCGCGCGTACTTTGATGGAAGCGGTACTTTGGCATGGCGGCGAAGCGGAAAAGCAGAAGCAAAAAGTACTTAAGCTTGATAAACAAGGACGCAGTGAGTTGAATGCGTTCTTAAAGTCATTATAAAAATAAGCGTATGAGCGTTAAAAGCGATGGTCATTCAACGTAAGAAATACAAAGTTAAATAATTACTTATATCAATATTCATCCAAATACTGAGAAATCTATGAAAATAAACCCTGCTTTAGCAATGGCATTATCAGCGCTAAGTGCTGGTATTCTAATTAGCTGTGTCAAACCTGCGGAAGAAAATAAAGTACCAGAGGTAGATAGCCAAGTCGCGCAAGAGGGTGCTACTTCTAAGGCTGCTGCTGAAAAAGACAGTAATGACGCTAAGGTTGCAGCAGTAGATATTAGTCCTGATACCGAAAAAACCTATCTGACCCACGTGGCAAATGACATTGTCATTCCAGCCTATGCAGATGCCGCAAAGCAGAGTGATTTATTGCATGATTTGGCAAAGAAATCTTGTCAGCAAGCGCCCGTGAGCGGTGATGCGCTAAAAGAATTGCGCGACCAATGGTTGGTGCTCGCACAAGCTTGGGCAAGCGCTGAGATGGTTAACTTTGGACCAGCGACGGCGAGCATGAGTAACTTATATATCAATTATTATCCTGATGAGCGCGGCCTGGTACATAGCGGGGTCGCTGATTTGATTGCTGCCAATCCCAAGCTTACCGCCGAGCAGTTGGCTAACGAGAGCGCCATCGTGCAAGGCGTGCCAGGCTTAGAAGAAGTGCTTTATGCCAATGATAGTTTGGATGCTGGGCAGTGCGCATATGTGATGAGCGCGAGCAGAGCTTTGAGCACACGTCTAAAAGATATCGAGAAAAACTGGCAGCAAAATGCCACTGATTTACTAGCAATTGATAAAACCGCCGAGAGCGATCAAGGTTTAAACCAATGGTTTAACTCGCTGCTGTCATTGGTTGAGACGATGAAATCTAACGCTATCGACCAGCCATTGGGTTTAACTGCTAAAGCAAAAGGTCATCTGCCAGCTGCGACCGCTGGACAAAGCCGCGCGATTATCACTGCGAAATTGGCAACCTTAAATCAAGCAATGACTGACCCTGTTTTGACTGCTATTCTTGGTGGCAATAATGAAAATGCAGTGGCGGATAATCTATCAACCGCGCTTGCCGATACCACGACGTTACTGGCACAAATGCCAGAAGATTTAGCGACTGCTGATAAAGCGACGCAGCAAGAACTACTTGATCATCTCACGAGCATTACGCGCATTATTAAGCGTCAATTGATTCCAACCCTTGGTCTGCGTGTTGGCTTTAACAGCACCGATGGCGATTAAATAATGGCTACTATTGACGCTAAGACAGCAAATAAAAAGCAAGGTACAGCACAAGGTACAAGGCCTAATGATGAGCTGCTGGCGACATCGGCACTGACCCTGCTTTGTGCTGCCATGGGTACAGCCGCGCTTGTCGGTATCCATCATCGTTTTCGTAAACAGCAGCAACCTGATGCCAGCTTATGGGATTATGTGGCAGGTATGGGCGCGCAGTTACAGTTGATAAACTTGACGCCTAAACGCGAGCTCGTGCAATTTCGCCACGCTTGTCAGCAAGCGGCAGTTGCATGGCAGCAGGCTTATCGCTCACAGAGAGATGACGGGCAAAATAACAAGTCTTATAGCGTAAGCGATTTTAGCGCAGCACATACGACCACAATACTGCCACAACCTGTTTGTTGGGTTAGCGGCGTGGCGTCTATGCCAAAAAACATCGCTTTAGTAACTGAAGACTGTGACGCTAGTCATAATGAGCACGACTTCGGCGTGGTTGGTATCGACGCTGATAGGCAAATCGTTTGGCAAACGACCATGCCCGAACGCGTGCATGATATTGTCGTTCAACCTATTTCTGATAGGCAAAAATTTTTTGCTAAGAATAACCAAGCACGTGATGTGGTGGTGATGGGTCGGCGCCCGAGCGAAAGGTTTTGGGTATTAGACACGGCAACTGGGCAAGTAAAGTTTGCTATTAAAGCGTCTACGCATCGTCATTTTTATGGCCATGCTTGTTATAGCCTGGATGGTAAATTGCTCTACGTGACCGAAAATGACACCGTAAGCTTAGACGGTAAAATCGGTATTTATGATGCCTGTGATCATTATCAAAAAATAGCAGAGTATGACTCGCATGGTATCGGCCCGCATGAGCTGATTATGCATCCTGATGGCGAAACGTTGGTGATTGCGAATGGTGGTATCAAAACCGAGCAAGCGTCGCGTGAAGAGCTCAATTTAGACAGTATGCGACCGTCATTGGCTTACCTCAATCGTCATACTGGCGATTTGCTTGAGCAGATTATGCCTGAGCACAATCAAATGAGCGTGCGTCACCTCGCCATGCATGACGATGGCACGGTGATGATAGGTATTCAGTTTCAAGGCGAAAAGCATATCAATGTGCCGTTAGTATTGACCCATAAACGCGGTGAGCCTGATTTTAAACCCCTTATTATGCCCAATAATCAATGGCAACGTTTCCACCAATATATCGCCAGTGTGGCGGTTGATAGTGAGCGTAACCTATTATGTGTGACCACGCCAATTGGCGGTTGTGCGGCGATTTATGACTTAAATACTCGTACATTGATTGATGATATTAGCTTACCAGATTGTGCCGGTGCAGCCGTATTAGCAAATCAGAATGCTGACAAAGCAGGCTATAACAATACCAATGCCAATGCCAATGTTAAGGCTAAGGCTAATGCGCACTCAGGTTTTATCGTTAGTGATGGACTAGGTCAGTTAACCGCGTTAACTGTTAATCATTTAGCAACTGCTGAACTTGCTAGAGTAGATAACGTTGAGCGTATTTTTATAGACAGCAAATATCATCTGATGTCGTTTGACAATCACTTACAAGCGCTGTGAGCATGAATGTGCCGTCACAGTATGATTCGCCCTTATTAAATAGCGCTATACGTTGTTTGGCGCAAGCGGATATTGAACTACACATCAGCAAAAAGCGCGTTAAAAATATCAATTTTCGCTTAAAACCGCATAAATTAATGGTCTCTATACCCATCTCTCTTAGCTCAGCGCAAACTGCTCAGGCGATAGAGAAACGCGTGCCTTGGGCAATCGCCAATCACCCGCACGTATTAGAACGCTATAAACGTCAGCAAATCCCATCACAGCAATCTATAAAAGAGGCTTCAACTGCCGATAGCACACTGCTATTGTGGGGCGTAGAGCAATCATTCACCTTAAACCACGATAAAAAAATTGCCTACTATCGGCAACATCTCTCTGAAGTAATGCCTGCATTATTTAATAAATGGCAACCGATTGTCGGCGCTTATGCTAATGAAATACGTCTAAAGAAAATGCATACGCGTTGGGGTAGTTGCAATACCCGCGCACGGCGAATTTGGTTGTCCGTCTATCTGCCAGCTTATCCTATCGAATGCACCGAATACGTCATCGTCCATGAGCTGTGTCATCTGCATCATGCCAATCATAGCCGCGCTTTTTGGCAAACGGTGGCAACGGCGATGCCCGATTATCAATATTGGCATAATATGCTGGCAGGTAAAACAGGGCAGCTAGACTAAAGTAGGAGCTACTGCTAAATAACCAGATGTCATACCTTAATCTGCTAAGATAAGGTTTTTTATCGAAACAAGGATGTGCTATGGAAAACGTCAATCAAGCGCAGTTTTGGCAACAGCGCTATAAAGAGGACAGTATCGGCTGGGATATGGGGCAAGTGTCACCACCGCTCAAAGCTTATATTGACCAGTTGCCTGAATCTGCTAAAGAGCAAGCGATTTTAGTACCGGGCGCGGGCAATGCTTATGAGGTCGGTTATCTGCATGAGCAAGGGTTTACCAATGTCACCTTGGTTGATTTTGCCCCTGCGCCGATTGAGGCTTTCGCAGAGCGCTATCTCAACTTTCCAGCAGAGCATTTGGTCTGTGCTGATTTTTTTGCGTTATCGCCTGCGCAATATCAGTTTGATTTGGTGCTTGAGCAGACGTTTTTTTGTGCCATAAATCCTGCGCGCCGTGATGAGTATGTGGCGCAGATGGCCGCATTATTGAAACCGAACGGCAAGCTAGTTGGGCTGCTGTTTGATAAGGATTTTGGACGAGAGGAACCGCCGTTTGGCGGCTCGAAAGCTGAATACCAGCAGCGTTTTGCACCCTATTTCGATATTGAGATTATGGAAACGAGCTATAACTCGCATCCGGCGCGGCAGGGCAGTGAGCTGTTTATTAAGATGCGCGTAAAATCTTAATCTCACGCTTGATGTTTTGCCGAGCCTGCTTTTCTAACCTGTCATAATAATAATCGGTTAGGTAAAGCTTCGGGTGCGCCAATAACTCTGTTAATACTGCTCTACGTCCATCACGATAATCTGGGTTTGAGACATGCGCATATTCTTGCCGAACCGCTTGGGCATATTGCTCGTAATCAGTCCAAGATGCCCCCAGAATACTCAAATCCATATCTAGTAAATAAGCGGCATCAAAGTTTTTTTGAGCGTTTGAGCATTCAGCAAGTTTATGATTGGCCGTCATCATAATGAGCGCGTAAATATGTTGGCACTGCTCAGCCGATAAATAAGGGCGTAGCGCTTCTACGGCATATTCTGCACTTTTTAGCTCATTATCTGAGCGCGTTGGCGCATATATCACGTCATGATAAAATAGTGCCAATGCGATAATATGCGACTCATTTAAAACATGCTTAATCTGCTCAAACTGCGCAAATAATTGCTCAATATGCTGCAAGCTATGATAAGCGCGCTGAGCTTCATTATAACGTATAGCGATATCTTGCCAAAGATTGTTAACTTTTTCTGGTTCTACAGCGCTATTAATAGCTGTTAAATGGCGCGCAAAAATCTTGCCAAGCTCACGCTCTATTTGCGCAAAAGCCTTTATCATTTAACTTCCTTATTCTTCTACTTTTTAGCCAACTTCCATTCACCACCAGTCATTTATTTTTTATGATCTGCCTCTTCAAAGGCTTGTTTAAATAGTTGCCCAAGCAAATTAACATCATCAACGCGGGCATAGTTTAAGCGGGTGACAAAAGCGATATGACGATGCGGCCCTTTTTCTGCTAATGGTACTGCGACTGCATTTTGGTTTTGCAAATGCAGCTGATCGAGTGCCATTTCTGGCACCAAGGTCGTGCCCATATTAGCAAGCGCCATTTGTATTAGGGTGTTCAAGCTGGCATCAGAAAAGCTTGATTTCATTTGCGCGCGGTCGAAATGACAGACGGTCAAGGTTTGATCGGTCAGACAATGTCCTTCGCCAAGTAGCATCAGATTGGCGGTTGCCAGCTCATCGGCGTTAATTTTTTCAAGCTTGGCATGGACGTCATCCTGTGGAAAGACCGCAAAGAAATCTTCCGCCCAAAACTCAAAGGTATGCAAACCATCGACCGCATAAGGCAACGCAATAATGGCGGTATCAATATGACCATAGCGTACCTGCTCAAGCAAACGCTCGGTTTGCTGCTCGATAACCGTCATACGAAATTCAGGGTAGTGTTTGCGCAGCGCAGGTAGTACTTTTGGCAGCAGATACGGCGCAATCGTCGGAATGATACCAACCGTCATCGGGTACGCAAGCGGTGATTGATGGCTATGTGCGCGCGTGGTCAAATCATTGACTTCAGAAAATATACGCTGCGCCCGCGTCAAGATGTCCTCACCGATAGGCGTAATCAAAACTTGCTTATTATTACGCTCAAAAATCTGCGTATCTAGTTGCTTTTCTAGCTCGGCGATACCCAAACTCAGCGCTGATTGTGAAATGTTACAGTCTTCTGCTGCCCGTTTAAAATGACGATGTTTGGCAACTGCTAAGGCAAACTCAAGTTGACGTAGAGTAATCATAAAACCTCTCTATTAATGGGTTTTGAACGCCATTTGTTTTGGGCGTTTATCTTGTGTACTATAGCAATTTAATGCCGATGTTCGTATAAAAAAAGCCGTTAGAATAGTTTAACAAGTTTAATAAAACAAAACATCACATTAAAAACTTTTAACTGGATTAACTATAGAATTCGCGTATAGTTTGTCTTGTAACCCAGTTAATGAGTGGGTTAATCAAAACCTGCAGCCATAAACACCAATTAACTTAACAACAATCAATTAATCAAAAAAGGAGCCAATCATGGCGTCAATTATCAATCAAGAAATTCCAGAGTTTTCAGCAGAAGCGTTTGTAAACGGTGATTTCAAAACCATCACTTCAGAAGATGTAAAAGGCAGTTGGGCTATCTTCCTATTTTACCCAGCTGACTTCACCTTTGTTTGCCCAACTGAACTTGAAGACATGGCAGCCCATTACGAAGAGCTTAAAGGCCTAGGCGTAGAAGTGTACTCAGTATCGACTGACACACATTTCACTCATAAAGCATGGCATGATTCTTCAGACGCTATCGGCAAAGTCACTTATCCAATGATCGGTGACCCAACTGGCCGTATCACTCGTGGCTTTAATGTCATGATTGAAGAAGCCGGTTTGGCGGAGCGTGGTACTTTCTTAGTAGACCCAGACGGTAAAATCCAAGTCGCTGAAATCCATGCAGGTGGTATTGGCCGTAGTGCAAAAGACATGCTACGTAAAGTAAAAGCGGCACAGTACGTTCGTGATAACGACGGCGAAGTTTGCCCAGCAGCTTGGGAACAAGGTCAAGAAACCCTTAAACCAAGCCTAGATCTAGTTGGTAAAATCTAAGGATATACTTAGATAACTTACTATTTAGACTAGCGAAAAGATAAGTATAAAATTTAATAGTAAGTTTTCATTTTTAAAAGAAAACGCTATTAAATGATGACTTAAGAACGCCCCATCGGCTTTGATTGATGGGGCGTTTTTTTGTCTATTTTTTATAGGCAGATATTTAGAGATAGATAGTGTTAGGACAAGATTACAGGCTGTCTACAGATTGTCACCTAAGTTCATTCGATTTTTATCACAGAATGCTTATGATTTAAAGATATAGTGAGTGGAAAGTAATATCGACACATCACGCACTGCTGATATCAATTTTTCTTGCTTGTTGCCATCACAGTAGAGGCGACGAAGCACTCACCTTAGTTGCACAGAAATGGTTTTACATTGAACCTATCACATAAATCGGTAATGAAGAGAGGATATTATGAGTAACGACAAATCATCTGCTAAAGAATTTCCGAAACAAGAACAATCGCTACCAGGCTCGCAGCAAGAGCAGCACCCAAGCCCTGAGGTACTGCCAAAAGAGTATCCAAATGGCAAGCTTGCTGGGAAAGTTGCTATTATCACTGGCGCGGATAGCGGGATCGGGCAAGCAGTGGCGATATTATTTGCCAAAGAAGGCGCGGACGTAGTGGTCAGCTACCTATGTGAAGATGACGATGCCAAGATGACCAAAAAGCACGTAGAGTCTTACCAGCAGCGCTGCTTACTGGTGGCGTCAGATTTATCAGAAGAAGCTAACTGTCAAAAGCTAATCGATACTGCCATCGCTGAGTTCGGCAAAATTGATATTTTAGTCAATAACGCTGGGATGCAGGTTGAGCAAGAATCGCTCACCGATATCAGTAGTGCGCAATTTGATAAAACCATTCATACCAATTTTTATCCGCACTTTTGGTTGAGTAAATTTTCCTTACCACACATGCCAGCGGGTAGCTCGATTATCAATACCACCTCTATCACCGCTTATCGCGGCAGTGACCATTTGATTGATTATGCCGCCACTAAGGGCGCGATTTTATCTTTCACCCGTGCTTTAGCCAATAATTTAATGAGTCAGGATAAAGGTATCCGCGTCAATGGCGTCGCACCCGGTCCTATTTGGACGCCGCTTATTGTGGCGTCATTTACCCCTGATGAGATAGAGAAGTTCGGTCAGAGCACGCCGATGGGCCGCGCCGGTCAGCCAAACGAGGTCGCGCCTGCTTATCTATACTTGGCCAGTGACGACGCAAGCTACGTTACAGGACAGGTTATCCATGTAAATGGCGGCGAGATTGTCGGTGGATAAAGTGAGTAGATGAGTGCTTCATTAAGTAAGTAAGTAAATGGTTAATTTAGCCAATGCTCATCGAGCGTTTATTGACTTATATTGATCTAAGTACAATTAAAATTGCGACAAAAAATAGCGGCTTGGTTCGATACTTACTTGCTCATCGAACCAAGCCGCTATTGAATCAGGTAGCGTTATAAACTAAAGTGTTTATACCGCAGAATTGAGTTTATTTTTATCGATTATTTTATAAATCTCATCTTTTAAGTGCAGCTTGCGCTTTTTCATTTTTTCTATTTCTTCGTCACAGCTGGCGTGCGTCACCAAATCCTTATCGAGCTGGTTGATTTGCTGATCAAGCTTGGTATGCTCATCAAAAATGCTCGCAAAGTAGCTGTCTTTTTGCTTAAGTTCGCAAATAATATCTCTGTTGTCTTGCCATGTATCAGTCTTTCTCATGTTGTCATCCTTGTTATAAAGCGCAGGCTTAGTAAAGCCATAGCGCATTTTAGTTAAGAGCGCTCTGATGAATTGATATGATTGTGAGACTTCATTCTTACCAAGCCAAATCGCAATTCAGCTCAGTTTTGAACAGGCTTATGCGCAGCAGAAAGGGCATTTGCTAACGACAATTAGCAGTCAATCTGCCGACCGGTAAATAAGAGTGTTTCTTATTCGCCTCATCTGATTGTAGCGAAAAAATTTACCCGATACCATGACTGTCATGGATTTTCTTTTATTGATAGGTTTAAAAATTAAATAGTAATGCCTATTTATGATTTGTTTTATTAAACATAAAGTTTGAGTTTATCGGCTTGCGTGGTATGTCTAAAGCCTTGATAATAGACGTATCAAAGGTGGTAAGCTAAGTATTTATGGCTTTTTAAATCAGATACTTAGCTTGTCACCAAACCCTATTTAAATGTGCAGCGATATAGCTGACGTTACATATCTGATAATAATGAGGAACAAACATGATAGATCAAGGTTTATTAGACGCAGTCAAAAGCTATAGTGAAAACATGACCCGCCCCATTACCTTTGTATTGGGTAGCGGCGAACATAGCAAACGTGCTGAGTTGATTGATTTTTTAACTAAAATCGCCGGCACCACGGATAAAATCAATTTTGATAGCGCAGCAACTGATGACAGCTTACCAAGTCCGATTAGCTTTAAAGTCGTCAGTCATATTGATAATGCATTGACTGATACGGGGATCGTTTTTAGCGGTATTCCGGGTGGCCATGAATTTACCTCGCTGATTTTGGCGATTTTGCAAGCGGGCGGTCATACCTTAAAACTGGATGAAGGGATTCAAAAACTGATTAAGCGTTTTAATAAGCCGCTACAGTTTCAGACTTATGTCTCGCTGTCTTGCCATAGCTGTCCGGATGTGGTGCAAGCGCTGAACCAATTTGCGCTGCTCAACTATGACATCAGTAACGAGATGATTGATGGTGCGTTATTTCAAGAGCAAGTCGAGGCCAATAATATCCAAGGTGTACCAGCGGTATTTTTAAATGGTAAACCTTTTGCCAATGGTAAAATCGATACGGCTAAATTGATTGAGAAGTTACAAGAGCAGTTCCCTGATTTATTGAGCGAAGTGGCTGATGACGCTGAGCAGTTAGAGCAGCAAGATGTAACGATTATCGGTGCAGGCCCTGCTGGTGTGGCGGCGGCGATTTATACCGCGCGTAAAGGCTTAAAAGTTACCATGGTCGCCGACCGTATCGGTGGACAAGTGAA
Source organism: Psychrobacter sp. SHUES1 (assembly GCF_001652315.1). Lineage (NCBI taxonomy): Bacteria > Pseudomonadati > Pseudomonadota > Gammaproteobacteria > Moraxellales > Moraxellaceae > Psychrobacter > Psychrobacter sp. SHUES1. The sequence goes on from NZ_LXWA01000069.1 coordinate 11,567, forward strand.
AGACACGCAAGATATCGAAAACCTAATCTCTGTACCTTTAACCACGGGTAGTGAGCTGTCAGCAAACTTCGAGAAACATTTGCACGAATATGACATTACGCTTAAAGAGCATGTCAGCGTCAAAGAAATCAGTGAAACTAAAGAAGAAAATTACCGTATTCATCTCAACACTGGGGAAACGTTTGAGACGCGCAGTATTATCTTAGCGACCGGTGCCCAGTGGCGTAAGCTTGGTGTGCCGGGTGAAGATGAAAACGTGGGTCAAGGCGTAGCCTACTGTGCGCACTGTGATGGCCCATTCTTTAAAGGTAAGGATATTGCGGTCGTTGGCGGTGGTAACTCAGGTATCGAGGCAGCGCTAGATTTGGCAGGTATTGTTAAACACGTGACCGTCCTTGAATTTGCCGATGATTTAAAGGCGGACCAAGTACTGATTAATAAAGCCAAAGAGAAGAGCAATATTGATATCATTACCAGTGCTGCAACGCAAGAGATTAAAGCGCAAGATGGTAAAGTGACTTCGCTTGTTTATCAAGATCGTAGCAGCAGTGAAACCAAAGAGCTCGATATTTCAGCCGTGTTTGTCCAAATTGGTTTGGTGCCAAATACTGAGTTTGTCAAAGGCTTTGTTGATTTAAACCGCTTTGGCGAGATTGAGATTGACGAGCGCTGCCGCACCGACCGCAAAGGTATCTTTGCTTGTGGTGACGTGACCACCGTGCCATTTAAGCAGATTAATATTGCGATGGGTGAGGGTAGCAAAGCGGCATTATCAGCGTTTGAATACTTGGTTATGCAGTAAAATGTTGTTTTAGCTTCCACTAGAGTTTTAAACCCCTAAAATCTACTAAGGTTTTAGGGGTTTTGTTTTTTGAGCAACAACAGTTTTATTCAGGGCATTATCAATCGTCTAACAAATCCATACGCTTTGCCGCCTCATAAATACCCGTTGAGCGGTTACCGGTACGGCAAAAAATCAGTATAGGCTGCTCAGCTTGGTTAAAAAAGTCAGCAAATTCTTCAACATGGTTTTGATTGAGCTCGCTACCGGCAAAAGACACTTCTTTATAAGCAAGACCTGCTTGTTTAGCCGCGGCTTCAATCTCAGCACTGGTTGGTTGGTTTGGTTCTTCACCATCTGGACGGTTGTTAATAATGGTCTTAAAACCATTTTCAGCAATCATAGGTACTTGATCAGGGGTGATTTGTCCGGTAATACTCACTTCATGGCTCATAAAAGCTCCTTTTTATTTTTTAGCGTAAAAACGAAAATTTTGCGCTTAGATTAAAATATTTCAATAAAGCCTACCTGCTTTCTATAGCAAACCTTGCATCAATGCGCTTTGATAGAGCAATTTGGCGCGTGCACCGGTGCCGCAAAACATTAGGATGGGTTTGGGCATACTGCGATAAAAGGCGGCAAACTGCTCGACAGTCGCCATGCTTAAACGCTCATCATCAAATGGTAAATGCTGATAGGTAAGGTTGGCCTTTGCCGTTGCACTGGTAAAGTCACAGCTATTAGGCTGCGTCTCTGTTTCAGCGTCAGGTCGAATATTGAGCACAGAGCGGTAGCCAAGCTCGGCAATCTTGACGCATTGGCTTGGGTAAATTTGCTTATAAATGGTTAAGTCATCGGTCATAAGTTTTTCGGTCGCGTATATTAAATGGCGTAAGGTTTTGTCTATTTCTAGATTCTGTAAATTTTAAAGGCTTATTACAATCTAGCATAACACAGTGGTCATAATAGCTATATTTTGTCACTGATGTTTTCTCAAAAGCACTTTCTGTCAGGATTAATTTAAGCGAAAAATTGGTTAGCTATAAGCTAATTATCTTTTAGCGCATTGACCGCATCCATGGTGCTTAAATAAACCTGCCCTGATAGATGGGTTATGACCGGTGTATGCTCGATAATATCCATCACCGGTCCCTTAATAAAGCTAAAGCTTAAGTGCTTTTTTTGGTTAAATAATTCTTGATTGAGGCTGATAAGCATCTCTTGTCCGGTCAAGTCAATATGATTGACCGCTGACATAATCAGGATAACCTCATGCGCCTCGGGGTACTGCCGCGTCGCTTGTATGACGCTGCGATGCACGGATTCACTATTGCCAAAAAACAAGCTCTCATCGATACGCAGCATCAATAAATTGCTAAAGGTTACCACATCATGACGATTGATATTGCGAAAATGTCCTGTACCCGCTAGCTGTCCGACGACGGCAACGTGTGGTTTACTCGACTGCCAAATGAGGCTAGCAAACGACACCATCAAACCGATGACTAAGCCAGTATTTAGCCCAAATATAAGCACCCCGATAAATGCCGCCAGAAAGCTCGCCGCATCTAAGCGGTCGCGTTGCCATGCTGACTTTAAAGTCGCCATATCAATGAGACCGATAATTGACGTCATAATAGTCGCGCCCAAGAGAGCGTAGGGCAGAGGCGCTAATAAATGACCAAAAGCGATCAACGCAGCAATCATAACCAGCACGGTTACCAGACTTGCGACTGGCGTTTTGGCGCCTGAGTCGGCATTAATCGCTGTTCGTGAAAAGCCGCCAGCGATGGTAAAGCTTTGAAAAAAGCCGCCCGCCATATTGGCCAGTCCCAGTCCGGTTAACTCACGATTGGCATCAAAGCTTTCACCGCGCAGGCGTGCATAGTTGCTGGCTACTGAGCTACTTGAGACAAAGATAATCAACGCCATCAAACCTGCGCTTGGTAATAGATTGAGCGCTTCATGAAAATCTGGCAAGTACGGTAGGGTAAAGCTGGGCAGCCCTTGCGGAATATCACCAATCGTCGCTACGCCATGCGTTGTCCAATGCAAACTCATGCTTAATACAATGGCAAGACCAAGCAAAATAAGCGGGAATAGACGCTCAGCCCATTTGGCATAAGAGGCTGACAACCAAGAGCGCCAGACCCATTTGCTCGCATAACGGTTGGCAAACAACAGCGTAAATGCCATCACGCCGATGATCAAGGTTAGCGGATGCAGCTGGCGGCCATACATCTGCATACTGGATAAATAACCAATAAGGCCATTACCGGCAATAGGAATCCCCGTCAGATATTTAAGCTGACTGACAAAAATCAATACCGCCGCGCCACTGATAAAGCCTGCCGATACGCCGCGACTGATAAACTGCATAATCCAGCCAAGCTTCAGCCTTCCCGCCAGCCATAACATCGTGCCAACCATCAAAGACAGTAAACTGGCCATCAATATATATTGCTGCGTGCCATCATTGCCATAAGGATGCAAACTACTTGCCGTCATAATTGCCGTGATGGCGACGGGCCCTACAGCTTGGACATTGCTCGAGCCTATCCACGCATATACCAGCACGGGTACGATAGCTGCATAGAGTCCATAGACCGGCGGCAACCCTGCTAGTACCGCATAGCCTAAGCTTTGCGGAATGACAAGCACGCCAACGACTAAGCCCGCGATGACGTCAGTCGGCAGGGCAGACAGCTGATACTGACGTAACCAAGCAGGAATCAGACGGGCAGCGATAGAAGGCATGGCGATATGTCATCACGATAAGAAAGTTAAAAATAATTAAAAACCAAACGCGCAGTTAGGCATCTGTTTTGGCACAAAAGCGCTCATACAATAACTGTAATACCGATAATGCATCGTCGCTTGCGATACTATAGTAGATTTGCTTACCTTCGCGGCGGGTCGTCACCAGCTCGTCTTTACGCAAAATACCTAGCTGCTGCGATAAACTTGGCTGACCGACACCGACCAAGCCCTCAAGCTCACTGACACAGTACTCGCCTTGGGTCAGCTGACACAAAAGTAATAAGCGATCAGGATGTGAGAGCGATTTTAATAACTGGCTGGCTTGCATGGAGGCTTGTTGCATTTGCTCAGCAAGGTCTTTAGGCGCAAAGTCTGCGACGTTGGCAGATGTAGGCGTGCCAGTGGGGATGGTGGTTGTGCTCAATGCTGAAGTTGAAGTAGTCAGAGCGAGCTCCTTATAAAAGATATAAATAGAAAAAGCAGAGTTTATAGATAAGTTACGGATATATATAGTTAATTATCAATGATATCGCGATTTATAGCAAGTTATCGTTATTTACATTATATAAATTGATAAAATGTATAATGATTGCTATAGTGCTGGTATTGTATTGGTAGGCAGAAGCATAGGAAATATAGGCAACACTAGGGATAGATACTATAAATCAGCAGCAAATGCCATAAATAAACGCCTATTATACGGAACAATACCTTAAAAATTAAAACATTCATATACAAGTAAAGAGGTAGCCATGCAAGTTCATTCTTTCTTACATAGCGACACGGAAACTTACACCCATTTACTGGCTGATGTGCAGCATCAAGTGTGTGCCATCATCGATCCTGTACTGGATTTTGATGCTAAATCCGGACATACGGATACCGTGAGTGTAGATGAAGTAATAGCGTTCGTTCGAGAGCAGGGCTGGACGCTGGTTTATATTATAGAAACCCATGCTCATGCCGACCATATATCTGCTGCTATCCATGTAAAAGATGAGCTTGGCGGTAAGTTGGTCATCGGGCAACATATCACCGAAGTGCAAAAAATATTTAAGCAAATCTTTAACTTTGATAGCAGTTTTCGTACCGATGCCAGCCAGTTTGATATCTTGACCGATGAAGGCGAGACCTTGACGCTTGGCGGTATTACGATTACTGCTATGTATGTGCCTGGTCACACCCGCGCGGATATGGCGTATCTTGCCGCTGATGATGAAAAAACCGTGGTCTTTGTCGGTGATACGCTATTTGCTCCCGATGTTGGTACAGCGCGCTGCGACTTCCCCGGAGGCGACGCCAAAACCCTGTATCAGTCTATCCAAAAATTGCTCGCACTGCCTGACGAAACCATCATGTATCTGTGCCATGACTATCCGAGTCAAGGTCGCAAGCATTGTCCAACCACGACGGTAGCCGCGCAAAAGCTCGGAAATATCCATGTCAAAGAGGGTATCAATGAAGCGGAGTTTGTCGAGATGCGCGAGCGCCGCGATGCCACGCTAGAGATGCCGCGGCTCATTATCCCGTCAGTACAACTCAATATCGATGCCGGACATTTTCCAAAACCAGAAGACAATGGTATGCGCTATCTCAAAGTGCCACTTAATGCGCTTTAAGCGTCAATTATATTTAGATAAACAAAAAAACTGGCAAGAAGTAGATAAATACAATTAAGCAAAAAGTTACGCAAGCACAATACGTGCAACGGTTATCTTGATGCTAGTCTATTTATAAGAGCGTTACTAAGACGCCCGCCGCTGTTATTTTTAAAGGAGTTGTATCATGAGTGAGCAAAACTCTCATCTGGTTTGTCCGCACTGCAGTGCCACCAATCGCGTACCTGCAGCGCGCCTTAATGCCGCACCGAACTGCGGCAAATGTGGTCAGCCATTATTAACGGCCAGTCCGCATGAGCTAAACGCCCAAACAGTTAGTAAAGTCATCCAAAAAAATGAGGTATTGACCATCGTTGATTTTTGGGCAAGTTGGTGTCAGCCGTGTCTAATGATGGCACCGCAGTTTAAAGCCGCAGCCAGCCAGCTGCCGCACGTGGTGTTTGCTAAGATACAAACTGATAAATATGAGCAAGCGACGGCACCTTATAATATTCGTAGCTTGCCGACGATGGTAGCCTTCAAAAACGGCAAAGAAATCGCGCGCCAGTCTGGAGCCTTACCAAGCGATCAAATCGTACAGTGGGTAAGAAGCTTAAACTCTTAATCTCAGATTGAGTTACTGCACTTCATGATTAAACATAAAAAAGCCAATATGCTTATCGCGTATTGGCTTTTTTTGTAAGAGACTTTCAAAACTATGAAACAGGTATTAATGATTACTCACCATAAATCTTAATACCATTGGCAAAGCTACAGCGCTGGATACGAGCAGATTGGATAATGGCATCACGCTCACCATAAAGTCGCGATAATTTGGCATCACGGGCTTTGGTATTGTTACTTTTACCCAAGCCAAAGCTGATATTAGGCGAGATACCCCAACGTCCGGCGGAAACCCCAACGCCGACACCTGAGGCGGCTATGGTCGATTGTTCATTGCGTGCTGCATTGACATAGCGATTGACACGGTTATATTCTTGGCTCAGTGCTTGGCAGTCATAGCTTTGATAAGTGCTCGGTGGCACGTATTGCGGCGTAATATTACCCGTTGAGGCGCAGCCCGAGAGAGCAAAAACGCCAGCTGTGGCGAGTAGTGTTGCTGCAGTAAGAGTTTTCATAATAGCTCCATAAGGCGACGTTGAGAGGTTGATATTTATTTAAGATAGCAAAAAAATAGCGATTAAGATATTGAAAAATATAACTTTTAACGACTCTTAAAATAAATTACCCGGCTTGGTAAAGGCGAGTACCAAGATGCCAACATAGGCGATACCCGCGATAAGGATGCCGGTTTTTCTTTGACTAGGCGTGGCTTTGTCATTAAAAGCTTTAATACTGGCACTGAGTGCGGCAACCAATAAGATAACTTTAGCAAATACCCACTGTACTGGCGCATTGACACTCATAAGTTGCACGAGCATGCCAGCCCCTGAAATAATAATGACGGCATAGAGAATATGAGTCGATATTTTTACCGCAAATGGTGGCTTTTTGTTTGCGCTTAATACCACATAGCTTTGGTATAAAAACAGCGCAATCAACAAGACGGCCATGAGCATATGTAGATGTTTCATTGGATAGGGTTTCCTTTAAAGGTGCCGTTTGCCAGCTTATCTATGTTATTTGGGAATAGCGTTAAGACTAATTTTTGAGACTAGCCTTTATTTTGCCCTGCGCATAATGGGCTGTCAGGACTTTGGCCTTGCCATTCTGTTGGCGTATAAGCATGGATAGCCAAAGCGTGGATTTGACCACCTTGTGAGGTCAAAAGTGAATTTGCTAGATTGTACACGAGCTGATGACGCGCCACCAAGCGTTTGCCTTCAAAGGCATCGCTGACAATCGTCAGTTTAAAGTGACTTTCTTTACCGTCAAAATAACCGGCATGGTTCATTGATTCATTCACCAGTTCAATATGCTGTGCTTGCAGGGCTTGTAGCGCCTCATTAAGAGCGTCTGCAGTCGGCGTATTTGTTGTCATAGTTATCCTCGTCATTTTAATGCTTAGCCTTTTAATTGGCTGATGGCACTCATTATAGCAGACCCTGATAATTATACTGCAAGGCTCTGCAAAGCCTTCTATACCAGTAAAGAGCGGATTAGTGATACGCACAAAAAAGCAGAGCGCAACCTTATTACGCTCTGCTTTTATCGTCTATTATTGTCGTCTATTGCTATTTACTATGAATACCATTTGCTATTAAATTTTAACGACGTGCTTTTTGATATAACGGCATTACCTTAGGCATCAATGACTGCAATTGCGCAATTCGGTTGCTGCTGGTTGGGTGAGTGCTCAAAAATTGCGGTGGCTCGCCTTGGCTGGCGCGCTGCATTTTTTGCCACAAGGTAATCGCGGCTTGTGGGTTGTAACCTGCACGTGCCATCAGTTCAAGACCGATTTGGTCAGCTTCTGCTTCTTGCGTGCGACTGTGCGGACGGCTTAAACCTAAGTCTCCTGCAACGTTAGCAAGCTCAGCCTGACCTTGCGATAGACCAAAAATACTGGCTGCAACACCGATACCCGTTTGCGTGGCATATTGACGCGATAAGCGCTCACGTGAGTGCTCGCGCAACGCATGAGACATTTCATGACCCATAATAGCGGCGATTTCGTCATCGCTAAGATTTAAGCGATCAATGATACCAGTGTAAAACATAATCTTACCACCTGGCATCACAAACGCGTTCAAATCGTTAGATTTAATGGTGTGAACTTCCCACTTCCATTTCGCTGCGTCAGGACGATAGACGCCCACTTGACCAATCAAACGGTTAGAGATATTTTTTAAACGATTGAGCTGGGCCTTATTGGTGTCAAGCAAACCGCGTGCACGTGCTTCTTGGATATTTTTATTGTAGCTTTGCGCTGATAATTGCTGTACTTGCTCACTAGAAACCAAAAGTAGCTGCTGACGGTCAACGCCGACAGCGCCGGTGCTAGTGGTACTTGAGCAACCGGTCAGGGTCAATGCCGACAAAGATGCCGCCATGATGGTGGTGGTAAATAGCTTCTTCATAAAACGTCCTCGCTGTAAATATAAAAAAATTAAACAATATTAAAATGAAAACGGTCGCGGTAAAGATAGTTTTTTATTAAAAAAGGTTAACTGATTAAAAACTCGTCATGCCTGCTGATCTACCAAAACGATAAAGCTCTACCGCAACTATTTATCGTTAGGCATAAGTATAATAATGTTGGCAAGTGAAAACCTAGACAGAAAAAGTAACAATAGGCAGTAGGATTGTAAATGCGATAAATGAAAGTTTGCTACTCAATACCAGCTCCCATAAAATTTGCTACGATTTATAAATTTTTTAAATTTATAGCGTTATTATTAGGAATGAAAATAGTAATTGAAATCAATAATGTATATGTTTTCTTGCCTCGAGAATCACTCAAATTGCCAATTGTCAGTCAAAAACTTGAAAAAAGCTATTGACACCTACAGAATATTTGCTAAAATAGCCAGCCTATCGAGACGTAGTCGTTGTTAACAACATTACGATTTGAAATTTAGCGGGATTAGCTCAGTGGTAGAGCACAACCTTGCCAAGGTTGGGGTCGAGAGTTCGAATCTCTTATCCCGCTCCAAATATAGCTTGCAAAAGCACTAAAGCCTTACTTCTTATAAGAAGTAAGGCTTTTTTTATGTTTTAAATTTAGCACTTAACATTTAAAAGCCAAGTTGGCAGCGCTATTAAAAGTTTATCGGTATACTAAAAATCCCTGCATTATCCTGCATTATGAAATGCACCCGTTACAAATTACGGATAATTTGACACACTCATTTAATTTTAGCCGCGCATAATAATAGTCTGTAGCTTTTAAAAATAATAATAACGATGATAAGGATTTTTTATGCAAGAATTTCAATATAAAGCATTCGGTGGTGTATCAGAAAGTATGCTGAGGAAATAAAAGGAGGAGTGACAGCCAGAGCAAGATGATATATTTGAGGTTATGAAGACACAAATAGATATCAGTTGCCCCGACTGTCACAGTAA
>NZ_LXWA01000070.1:0-19728 GCF_001652315.1 Psychrobacter sp. SHUES1
GAGAATTCAAAAGGGTTTAGGCTATAAATCGCCAAGACAGGTGTGGTTTGACTATTATCGTCATGCTGCGTAATCAAAATCTCCCAAGTTTAGTTATACGGATTTGACAGCAGGGGTCAGTTTCACCAAATCATACACCGGTCGTCTTGAGAGCGTATAACTGATGATCTCATTGTTGAAGCAGTCTAGTATCGGTGACAGATACAACTTCTCATCTCCTATTTTAAACTCTGTAATGTCAGTAAACCACCTGCGATTGGGCGCTTTCGCTCTGAACCTGCGTTTGACTCTATTCTTAGCAATGACGCCACACTGACCTTTATAGGATCGATACTTTTGCTTTCTAATTCTTGCACTAAGCTTAAGCTGTCCCATAAGCCGTGCGATAAGTTTATGATTATAAATCAAACCTTCATTTTTAAGTGTCTGGGTGATTCTACGGTAGCCATATCGACCTTTATGGTGATGGTAGATATCACGGATACGCTGTTTAAGATCGGCATATTTATCTTTACTACTCAGACTAGCCCTATGATAGTAGAAACGACTCCTTGCAAGCTTTGCTATGGTGAGTAAATCAGATAACGCGTACTGCGGTCTCAATCCTTCGATGAGCCTTGCTTTTTGACTGCTTGTTCCTCTGCTCTGAGCCGTGCATCGAGCTTTTTTAGATAAGCATTCTCCGCTCGTAGATACTGCAGTTCACGTTTGAGCTCTGCTGGCGTCTTTTCATTATCGGGTTTGTCTGTGATAGGAGAGGTCATGGTGCTACTACCTTTATATTTGGATGTGAGTCCAGACATACCGTAGAGGCGATAGGCTTTATGCCAATGACTGATGAGCGCAGGTGAGCTGATGTGAAATTTAAGAGCGGTTTCAGATTGGCTTAATCCTTCTGCTAACATCATAGCGATCACTTTATACTTAAAGTCGCTACTGTATTTAGCTTTACCAGTTTTAGGTTTGATGGCGTTTATACCACCGCTTTGATATTGCTGAACCCACTTAAATACCATCTTGTCATCAAGTCCAAATTTCTCACCTGTAGCACCTCCGCTATGTCCTTGCTTGTAGTATGCTATGACTTTGATCTTAAAGTCTAGATCGTAACGCATAAAAATACCCCCAAAAGTTGTGTCCAACTTATGGGGGTCAGTTCAATATTAAGAGCGGTTTTTTATATCTAACTGTTAAAACTAAGCATTTAAAAACTACTGGTTCTTTTCATAAACAGGAAGCTCTTTACAGATGGCTTCTACTTTGCCGCGTACTTCAGCAGCAACCTTTTCATCACCGCGGCTGTCTAGCACGTCACAAATCCAACCAGCCAAGTCGCCCGCTTGTGCTTCATTAAAGCCGCGCGTGGTAATCGCTGGCGTACCGATACGGATACCTGAGGTCACAAATGGCGATTTTGGATCGTTTGGTACGGCGTTTTTATTCACGGTAATGTGCGCATCACCAAGCCATTTATCGGCTTCTTTACCAGTCATTTCTTGCTTGACTAGGCTGATAAGCATCAAGTGATTTTCAGTACCGCCAGAGATGATTTCATAGCCGCGGTCTTGGATAACTTTTGCCATTGCTTTGGCGTTTTTGACCACTTGCTGCTGATAAGTTTTGAAGTTATCTTCTAAGGCTTCTTTAAAGCAAACCGCTTTTGCCGCGATAACGTGCATGAGCGGGCCGCCTTGATTTCCTGGGAAGACAGCAGAATTTAGCTTTTTTGCAAGCTTCTCATCACGTGCTAAAATCATACCTGAGCGCGGACCACGTAGGGTTTTATGCGTGGTAGTCGTGACCACATCGGCAAATGGTACTGGGTTTGGATAAACACCGCCCGCGACCAAACCGGCTACGTGTGCCATATCAACCAGCAAGTACGCGTCAACTTCATCAGCGATATCACGGAAACGCTGCCAATCGACCACTTGCGAATAGGCTGAGAAGCCAGCAATAATCATCTTAGGCTTGTGCTCTTTTGCCAAACGCTCAACTTCGTCATAATCGATCAGACCAGTTTCTTCAACCAAGCCATACTGTACGGCGTTGTAGTTTAGACCTGAGAAGTTGATATGCGCGCCATGTGTCAAGTGACCACCAGCGTCTAGGCTCATGCCAAGCACGGTGTCATTAGCGTCTAACAATGCTAAGAAAACAGCCGAGTTTGCTTGGCTACCAGAGTGTGGCTGGACGTTGACGTATTCTGCACCAAACAACTCTTTTGCACGGTCGATGGCCAATTGCTCAACCACATCGACGTGCTCACAGCCACCATAATAACGCTTACCAGGATAGCCTTCAGCGTATTTATTGGTCAGGTCAGTGCCTTGGGCTTCCATCACTGCTTGTGAGCAGTAGTTTTCTGAAGCGATAAGCTCGATGTGGTTTTCTTGACGCACGCTTTCAGCGGCCATGGCTTCAGCAAGTACTGGATCAAACTCTTTGATAGAAATATCTTTAAACATAGTGATGTCCTAGGTAGTGGCTATCGTTAATGGTGGTGCTCATTGAAAAGAGGCGAGTAATAAAAGAAGGTAAAATTGGCAAACGCAGACAATTAGCCTGGTTAAAAACCTGCCTAAATTGGCAATAAAATCGGTGCGCAGAAGGGCATCGACATCATCGCTATAGCTTAAGTGTAGCATGAAACTTTGTGCGATGAGCGCAAAAAAACCTCACGGAAAGCTGAGAGATTTAAATGGCGTTATTAGAGAAATAAATGCGCAATAAAATAAATGACTTACTGATTTTGTATATCAGTCTTTATTGTAATTATTTAATCACTCTTGGACAAAAACGCTGCTAAAAAAGTTTCACTAATCAGTATTTTACGCCCATACCAGTCATATAGCGTTTGCCGTTGCCAACCATTTGCCGTCCTTTCGATAGAACGTCGATTGGGCAAAGTACGACTGCGCTTAAACAACACATAGCCAATCGGCGTACCTTTTAGCTGCTGTAAACGGCGGGCACGCCCCTTCAAACTTGCTAGCGGGAAAACGCTTTGGGCTTGTACCCATGGCTGCTCATTATCGCCATATAACTGCGACTCGCGTACCCACGCCAATAACGGACGGTTTAACGCCGCGCCTTGCAAACCCAATTGCTTTTTTTGCGCCAAGGATAATAACCGATAGCCTTCAAAGCTGCGCTCGACGCGTAACGGCTGCCCTGCTTTTACTTCGAGCATGGCCGTCAGCGACCCTTCGGTATTAAGAAAATCTACTAGCTCAGTGGGAGCGGATGATGGAGCAGAACAAGAAAAATGAGGAGTCATAGTTTACAGCTGATAGAAAAGTATTAGGTAGGAAGTCATTGGGCAAAGATTAGCAAAAAAATGATCGAGGATTAATCAGTACTATCAAACGTCGGCATATTATCAATATTAAAGGGCAATGCTGCAAAGGCTTGCTTGCGATATTGCGCCATATACATGCGGTCTTTTACACAGAAATTACTAATCGCCGGGACAAAACGCCCGTCGTAAATACGGTGCAACGAGTGAGTTTTGGTCGGAACAAAACCTCGGACTAATTTGTGCTCACCTTGGGTGCCGGGGTCAAAATACGTCAAACCTTGCTCAATCGCAAACTCGATACCTTGATAATAACACAGCTCAAAGTGCAGGCTATCATACTCAGCAAGCGCGCCCCAATAACGACCATAAAGCGTGGCGTTTTGGCTATTGGGGTTATCATAAAAAAACAAACTGCTAGCGATAATTTCACCATTGGCATCAAGCGCTTGCGCTAACATCAAATGCTCAGGCATGCTAGCAGCCACTCTTTTAAAAAAATCTAGCGTTAAATAAGGCTGCTGCCCACGTACCGCGTAGGTCATCACATAACAATGATAAAACGTCTGCCAATCCTCTGCAGTGATAGCAACCCCGCATTTACGCTGGCAAGAGATGCCTTGCTCGGCAACTTTACGCCGCTCAGCACGCACGGTTTTGCGTTTTTTGGCTCTAAAGGTTCCCAAAAATGCCTCAAAGTCGGCAAATTGTTTATTGTTTTGACTGACATTTTTATTTTGCCATAAAAACTGGCAGCCCTGCCGCTCAAGTATCGGTAGCTCAATCGGTTCTACTGTACCGCTATTTTTTTGATTATTAAGCGCCATTTCTATATCGGTATCAGTCGGCATTGACGCGTTAGCAATAGACGCCATCTCAGACGTCGCAAACAAACCATGCCAGCTAGAGGCCTCTACTTGCTGGGCAATATCATCAACGCCTGCGATAGCTGTCTTTAAAATATCCGTATTTAGCGTCTCACCTGCTGCCAACCAAAGACGCTGTCCCGTTACTGGTGTATAAGGCGCGCTAGTCACCAAACGCGGATAATAATCAAGACCATACTGCGCATAAGCTTGTGCCCACGCATGGTCAAAGACAAACTCGCCTTGATGATGCCCTTTAATAAAAACAGGCATAACGGCAATAGGCTGTCCTATTGGTTCTGAAGAAAGCGCTGGCTGCGCGGCATTACTTTTATCATCATTCGCATTATTATCAATAACGTTATCTGTCTCATTTGGCCGATAGATTAAGATATAAATCGGCAACCAACCTGCTTGCTCACCAATTGCGCCCGTCTCGCTCAGTGCTTGCCAAAACTCAAATGTCATAAAAGGCGTATCTGGCGTTTGCCAACGCGCCATATCCTGCCAGCTATTATCACTGAGTAACGCATATTGTAAATTCATCATCACCACACTATTTTTAGAATTTTTTCTTAAGCTCATTGGTTTTATCGTTTAGCCTAGCAAATATCAGCGCGTTTGCTGTCACAATTTGCAAAAAAGTAAAAATTATCTGGCGCTAAAATACTTTTATGAAGAAGGGTTATAAACAAAGGCGCATAAAAATGCCATACGAACAGATTACTAAGTCTTTTATTGATGGGGTGCAGGATTGTGTTTTGCTAGCGTTGGTATGTTAAAAACAGATACTCTAAAAAAGCTAATTTAAAAATAGATAATCTGACCATTTAACAAACAAGCTTACAAAAGTAAAAATAGCACTAAAAGCGTGCTAATTACACGCAAAAGATGATATTAAGGGCGAGGACTGGTAGAATAAGGCTATTATTAGCTTAATATAATTCAGATACATAGGGTATGAGCGAAAATAGTATACTTAGTTCAATATACAACATTGACATCATATCAGATTTATAGTGGATCAACTATAATATAGCGTCAGCCATTCGCGCTCAGATCATTGTAAATCATGAGTATTGAGTCGCTGGTTTGCATAAATTTTTAGCAACGGTCTTTTGAGTGTGACCTTTTATAATGTTTTATAATCACTCTTTAATAAAGCTGGTACTTGATCGAGCGCCTGCTTTATAAAGACGAATAAACGCAAATGGCTGGCGACGAAACTTTCTCGCCGTCATACTCGCTCAAGAATGGCACTAAAAGACGACTGATGTATTTGGACCTCGATTGAACCTCGAACCAACCCCGTAGACCATTATGGTATAAGGGCTGTATAAAGCTATTAAATGATACCGCAGCCTTATTAACCTCATTAATGACAACAAGGAATAATCTACTAACATGTCAAAAATTATTTATACAAAAACTGACGAAGCCCCAGCGCTTGCCACCTTATCATTTTTGCCGATTGTAAAAGCATTTGCCCAGACAGCAGGCGTCGACGTTGAAACCAGTGATATCTCGGTCGCGGCGCGTGTGTTGGCTGAATTTCCAGAATACTTAACCGAAGAGCAGCGCGTTCCAAATAACTTAGAAGCGCTTGGCAAATTGACTCAAGATCCAAACGCCAATATCATCAAACTACCAAATATCAGTGCTTCTGTACAGCAGCTAAAAGCGGCTATCAAAGAGCTACAAGGTAAAGGCTACGCGATTCCTGACTTTCCAGACGAGCCAAAAAACGCAGAAGAAGAAGAAATCCGTCGCCGTTATGGCAAAAGCTTAGGCAGCTCGGTCAACCCTGTATTACGTGAAGGT
Organism: Psychrobacter sp. SHUES1; assembly: GCF_001652315.1. Classification (NCBI taxonomy): domain Bacteria; kingdom Pseudomonadati; phylum Pseudomonadota; class Gammaproteobacteria; order Moraxellales; family Moraxellaceae; genus Psychrobacter; species Psychrobacter sp. SHUES1. Next base: position 5,986 of record NZ_LXWA01000070.1, read on the forward strand.
AACTCAGACCGCCGCGCGCCAAAAGCAGTCAAAAACTACGCGCGTAAACATCCGCACTCGATGGGCGAATGGAAGCAGTGGTCACAGACTCACGTTTCGCACATGCATAGCGGCGACTTTTATGACGGCGAGCAATCGATGACCTTGGATAAAGCGCGTACCGTGCGTATGGAGCTGTTGCTCGAAGACGGTACGACCAAGGTATTAAAACCAAAGATTGCCTTGCTTGATAAAGAAGTCATCGACTTGATGTTTATGAGCAAAAAAGCGCTGCTTGATTTCTATGAGCGTGAAATGGAAGATTGCCGCGAAGCCGGTATTTTATTCTCATTACACGTAAAAGCCACGATGATGAAGGTATCACACCCTATCGTCTTCGGTCACGCGGTGCGCATTTATTATAAAGACGCCTTCCAAAAACATGGCGCGTTATTTGATGAGCTAGGTATTAACGTCAATAACGGTATGGCAAGCTTGTACGAAAAAATCACCGAATTGCCAGCCAGCTTACGTGAAGAGATTGAGCGCGACCTCCATGCCTGCCAAGTACACCGTCCGCGTCTAGCGATGGTTGACTCTTCAAAAGGTATCACCAACTTCCATTCTCCAAGTGACGTGATTGTCGATGCTTCAATGCCCGCAATGATTCGTAATGGCGGTAAAATGTGGGGCGCTGATGGTAAATTATATGACTGTAAAGCGGTCATGCCTGAATCGACCTTTGCGCGTATTTACCAAGAAATGATTAATTTCTGTAAGTGGCATGGTAACTTTGACCCAACCACCATGGGTACGGTGCCAAACGTAGGTTTGATGGCGCAAAAAGCGGAAGAATACGGCTCGCACGACAAAACCTTTGAATCTAGCGACAATGGTATCGCACGTATCGTCGACATCGACTCAGGCGAAGTTTTACTTGAGCAGCGTGTTGAAAAAGGTGATATCTGGCGCATGTGTCAGACCAAAGATGACCCTATCCAAGATTGGGTGAAGCTTGCTGTTCGCCGTGCGCGCGAATCAGATACGCCGGTTATTTTCTGGCTCGACCCATACCGTCCGCACGAAAACGAGCTGATTAAAAAGGTTAAAACCTACTTAAAAGATCATGACACCAACGGTCTGCACATCGAAATTATGTCACAAGTTCGCGCCATGCGTTATACCTTAGAGCGTGTTGCTCGTGGTTTAGATACAATTTCTGCTACTGGTAATATTTTGCGTGATTATCTGACTGATTTGTTCCCAATCTTAGAGTTGGGCACCAGTGCGAAAATGCTGTCAGTTGTACCACTAATGAAAGGCGGTGGTTTGTTCGAGACTGGCGCAGGCGGTTCAGCACCGAAGCACGTACAGCAGCTGATCGAAGAGAACCATCTACGTTGGGATTCTCTAGGTGAGTTCCTAGCCTTGACCGAATCTTTAGAGCATTTGGCGAAAAATGATGACAATGCCAAAGCGAAAGTATTGGCAGACGCCCTTGATAGAGCGACTGAAACGCTACTGTTAAATGACAAATCGCCATCACGTAAAACTGGCGAGCTTGATAACCGTGGTAGTCATTTCTATCTGGCAAAATACTGGGCAGAAGAGCTGGCTGCACAAGATGAAAATAGCGAGCTAAAAGCACAGTTTGCGCCGCTGGCACAAAAACTTGAAGACAATGAAGCCGCTATCGTTGAGCAGCTGAATGAAGTTCAAGGCAAATCGATGGATCTAAAAGGCTACTACTTAGCTGATGAAGCATTGGCTGAAAAAGCCATGCGCCCAAGTCCGTTATTCAACGAAGCTATTGCTTCATTGTCATAAATACTTGGTTGTAAATAGAACCAAGCTGGCTGAACAAATCTTATTAAAGTCAGTTTAAAACAAACGCCCCAATAGTCCTAGGCTATTGGGGCGTTTTTATGGGTTCTGTGCTGCTTAAAACGTTCAAAGCAAACACCTACACCAATGTCTTACATAAAGCGCTCTACTGCTATGGTTAGATGACGCTAATGTTAAAATTATTTTTGAGCATTTACTGGGCCTGAGACTAAGCATAATACTGAGCGTATGGATGACATCTTATGATACTAGAAAAAATAACAACCGCCAGAGGAACTCTTTTTATTTATATCCTCACTGGCAGTTTATGGTATTTACTGACGCATTTTTTACCAGACAATAGGTGGCGCGATATATTTACTATCGGCCTTGCCTTTTTATTTTGCGGTATTTTTATGTGGTCGCTATTTAGCACCTTGCAGCGTATCTATGGCGATGATGGCAATTTATGGAAAGAGCTTGCGATGACAACGCTCAATGTCTTTTTATTTTTGCTAACCTTCTCCGCCCTTTATTACGAAGTGGGCATCGTCGACACCACACGCGACGGTAATCCTATTTCGCAAGATTTTTGGGCGTGTTGCTATTATGCTGTCGTCACTTTTACTTCAACAGGCTATGGTGATTTTCGGCCGCAAGGCATCACTCGGGTTTTTGCAAGTTTACAGGCGTTGATTGGCTACTTGGTGCTCGGTTTAATGGCTTCAACCAGCTTATCGGTGGTTAAATGGACAGCGAATGGTAGCGGTAAAAGTCGTGGTAAAAATGACAGTTAAATTGAAATTCAATTATAAGTATAAAAAACATAAGCACAAAAAACCATCTATAAAAATATAGATGATTTTTTGTTTGCGCTATAAATTATAAAATCACATGGTATAAAGCCCTTACGCATCCATATGCTTAATAATGGCTTTGCCAAACTCGGAGCTACTAAGCAAAATAGCATCTGGCATCAAACGCTCAAAGTCATAAGTCACGGTTTTGTTTTTAATCGCGCCTTTGATACCTGCGATAACAAGATCAGCCGCTTCTATCCAGCCCATATCACGCAGCATCATCTCCGCCGATAAAATTAACGAACCTGGATTGACCTTATCTTGACCGGCATATTTAGGCGCTGTGCCATGAGTGGCTTCATAAACAGCGATTGAGCCGCCCTTATTGGCACCCGGCGCGATACCGATACCGCCAACTTCAGCAGCGAGCGCATCAGAGATATAATCACCGTTTAAGTTCAAGGTTGCAACGACTGAATATTCGGCAGGGCGCATCAGGATTTGCTGCAAAAAAGCATCAGCGATGACGTCTTTAATGATAATATCATTACCGGTTTTTGGGTTTTTCATCGTCATCCAAGGCCCGCCATCGAGTAATTCAGCACCAAAACGTTCAGCGGCAAGCTCATAGCCCCATTCTTTAAACGCGCCTTCGGTAAACTTCATGATATTACCTTTATGCACGAGGGTGACGCTCGGTAAGTCATTATCGATGGCATGTTGAATGGCTTTACGTACCAAACGCTGCGAGCCTTCTTTTGATACAGGCTTGATGCCGATACCGCAATCATCTGAGAAACGTATTTTGGTTACGCCCATCTCTTCCTTTAGGAATTTAATAACTTTTTTGGCGTCATCACTGCCCGCTTTCCACTCGATACCGGCATAAATATCTTCTGAGTTTTCGCGGAAAATCACCATATCGGTCAGCTCTGGGCTATGCACAGGGCTTGGTACACCTTCAAACCAGCGCACGGGACGCTGACAGACGTACAGGTCAAGCTCTTGCCGTAGCGCGACGTTTAATGAGCGCATACCGCCGCCAACTGGCGTGGTCAGAGGCCCTTTAATGCTTATGACATACTCGCGCAAAATCTCTAGCGTCTCGGTCGGCATGTATTCGCCGTCGTAAATCTTAGAAGCTTTTTCGCCGCAATAAACTTCCATCCAAACGATCGATTTTTTGCCTTGATAGGCTTTTGCTACGGCGGCATCGACGACTTTAATCATCACCGGCGTGATATCGACGCCAATGCCATCGCCTTCGATAAAGGGAATAATCGGATGATTAGGGACATTTAGGGACAGATCAGCGTTGACGGTTATTTTTGCGCCGTCTCTTGGGACGATAACTTTATCATAGGGCATGGGATCAAACTCCTTTTATACTTATATATTGGTTGCGCCAGTTTCCTTGGCGTTCTGTTATGCTAGCTAAAACATTTTGGCTTTAAAATGGCAGTATGCTAGCGAGTTAAATACCAACCATTTACGTAAAATCCCCCTAAGCCAATAGGTTTAAAAATATGTTAGAGAGTTATTTTAAAAATCCTATTTTTTGCCATTATTTCTATGACTAAAGCACCAAAGTTGCGTAAAGCAAAAATGTTGATTGTTATAATCTCTATCAGATTAATGACATAAAAATATCACCATTTACCTTAAATAGTGTACTAACATAAAAGCATGACTGATAATTTTTCTTTTGCATACGACAGTTTTACCAATCAATATTATAAATACCACAATGCTAACAAGGTTATCTTTTAACCACAATCCGTTTTTTACTTTTGCGTAAAAACATTTTAGACTGCCGTGCACGCCATTTGTTAACCATGTTGTAGCTATCAATTTATTTTTGGGAAATGCCATTTTATGTCGACCTCTAGCCTAGTTTTATTCAACAAACCTTACGGCGTCCAAAGTCAATTTCGTGATGACAGCAATAATGACCACACCACCCTTTCGCAGTATTTTACTGACAAATCGCTGCGCGTTGCCGGCCGACTTGATGCCACCTCAGAAGGCTTGCTGATTTTGACCAGTGACGGACGGGTAAATAAAGCCATTACTCAGCCTCCGTCAGCCAAGAACTTCGCCCAAAACAAGCAAAAACAAGGGAAGACTTATTTGGTACAAGTCGAAGGTTTGGTAAGCGCGGCTCAACTAGAGCAATTGACGGCGGGAGTACATTTAAAAGATGGCAAAACCTTACCAGCAGTTGCACGACTGGTTGAGGAAGGTGATTTGCCGATTGACTTATGGCAACGTAATCCGCCCATTCGCGAGCGTAAAAACGTGCCGACCTCATGGCTTATGCTAACCATTTATGAGGGCAAAAATCGCCAAGTAAGACGCATGACCGCTCATGTGGGACTGCCTTGCTTGCGTCTGATTCGTTGGTCGGTGGCAGGATTTGAGCTTGGTTCGCTTGGCGTTGGTGAGTTTGTACGTATTCACCTAAATAGTGAGCGCTGTCGGCAGTTAGGGATTGTCGATTAGATTAGCGTGGCAAATTAAACCTTATCCGCTTATATGAGCCAATTTTGCTCTGATTTAAATATTACGACTTATTAAACGGCGCGTCTCGAACGCGTAAGGTTTATCTGTTAAGATGCAAAACTGCGCTGACTTGCCAACCTTGCCGTATTTTCGCGTTTTATATCGCCGTATTTTCGCGTTTTATATCGGTTTAAATTTGGCCATTATTTATCTTGTTTTCTGTCTTATTTTTCGTTGAGCCTGTTTCCTGTTTTTTTGATAGTAAGGATATATCATGATTGCCTCTCGTCATTTTGCTTTGTTTGCTACCAGTGTGGCTACTACCCTGCTGCTAAGCGCTTGCCAGCCAGCAACTGAGGATAATGAGGTAATGCCAATAGAAAAGGTCACTCAAGCCACTAATGAACCATCTGAAACAGCTCCCGAGGTTGCCCATGCTGAGCACGACATGGCTGCCAATGATGAGGCGGTAAACGCTGAAAAAATGTCAGATACGCTGAAAGACTACACTAAAGCTATGACCAGTATGCATAATGAAATGATGGTTGGCATGGGTTATAACGATCCTGATACCGCCTTCGCCAAAGGCATGCTCGGCCATCATCGCGGTGCGGTAGATATGGCAAAAATCGAGCTAAAGTACGGCACTGATGAAACCATGCGTAAACTTGCCCAAGACATCATCGACTCACAGCAGCTTGAGATTGATATTCTTAATAAATGGCTCGCAAGCCATCCTGATGCGCCCAAGCCAAAACCCAATACCGAAGCCATACAAGAAGCGTATGCAAAGGGAATGAATACCATGCATAGCGATATGATGCTCGGTATTGCTGAGCCTGTCGCTGATATGGCATTTGCGCGCGGTATGTTGCCACATCATCGCGGCGCGGTGGACATGGCAAAGGTACAGCTCCAATACGGTACCGATGAAGAAATGCGCAAATTGGCACAAGACATTATCGATGCTCAGCAGCCTGAGATTGAGCTGATGCAAAGCTGGATTGCGGCAAATAAAGCGCCTGACACAGCGATTACAGACTCCGATAAAGCTGTTATCAATGATGAAGCAAATAATAAAGAAGCGATCAAAGAAACCACTAAAGCGACAAGTTAAACAGCTATAAACTCTTAACTATTGCTTATAGCACTCCGAATATTAAAAATATAAACCCTTGCTAAGCTGCGTACTTAACAAGGGTTTTTAATGTCTTCACGCTTTATTATTTATCTATTCACTTTGATAGCGTGCTAGCGCATTTAGCCATGTATCTTCAGTATTGGCATACCCTACAGAGTTACTATCGTCTTCACAATCTGTACTCGCCCTTGCTAACCGTAAGCTGATGCTATGCGGGAAAACTTTTTCATTATAGTCATACGTATTATTATCCACCAAATCAGCTTTAGGCAAAACTTCAACTACCATTAGCTCATCACGGCGAAATAAATGACATTGCACAGCACGCGTGGCAGCACTAAACGTTGCTAATTGCTTAGTGTCTGCTTTGATACCGTCGATAGCGACAATGATGTCATGCGCTGAGATACCCGCCTTGGCAGCCGCACTATTACGGCTGACACGATTAACCTTTAATCCCAGCGGTGTCTCACTACAACGCATGCCCCACGGTATGTTTTTATCTGCCGTCTCTTTGGTGTTGGTATGAATCTTAATACCATTGGCCACTAGCAACGCCTCTAGTGGCAGCTCCTCTACGTCATTGACATAACGGCGCTCAAACTCTTCCCAATCTGCTAACGGCATAAATTGTCCGATAACTGCACCCATATCGGCGCTACTGATACCGATGCGTTTATTATCATTTTGTTTTGCTTGGCTATAAAATTCTTTAACCACATCAAATAAATGATAACGCCCATCGCTTTTTGCAAGCAGGGTCAAATCCAAGCATAACGCCACCAATGCGCCTTTGTTATAATAACTGATACCTGCATTGCCGGTATTTTCATCATTGCGATACAGCTTAATCCAAGCGTCAAAGCTTGACTCGGCAACGCTTTGATGCGCACGTCCTGGGGTTTGATAGTAGCGATTGATTTGTTCGGCAAGCAATCTAAGATAGCTTCCTTTATCAATGACGCCTGACGCTTGCAACATAAAATCATCGATATAAGAGGTAAAACCTTCAAATACCCAAAGCAGCGGCGTAAAGGCTTCGCGGCGTAAATCCACATCTAGCATCACATCTGGACGCACGGTTTTGACCCACCACGCATGAAAATACTCGTGACTGCATAAGCCCAAAAAGCGTTGATAATCGGCACTTGGCACTTTTGGCTCATCAGCATTAGGCAAATCACGACGCGGGGTAATCAAACTGGTCGAGTTGATATGCTCAAGCCCGCCATAATCCTGCCCACTGGCAAAGGTCATAAAGGTATAATTGTTAAAGGGCGCATCGCCAAGCCAATCTAAATAAGTCTGACAGATTTGAGTAACATCTTGCTGCAAGCGTCCCATGTTAGCGCTATGCTTACCTGAAAGATAAAAATGATGGCTAAGCGTCTGATGGCTATTATCTTGAATGATAAAATCAAAGTTATCTTGTTCGGCAAACTCAAACGGATGATCGATCAGCTCATGATAGCTGTCTGCTTGTAGAGTATATATTCGCAGCTTATCAATTTGCGACTGTACTGCCTCAAGTCCACACGCCAAGCGCACAAGACTAGCGTCTTTATCCGCTAAAAATGCAGCTGGCACGATTAAATCAACTTCTACCCCTTGTTGTTCTTGCCCATCAATCGCTAAGGCCAATGAGGTAAAATTGCCATACAAACGCTGCTGGTCGACATACGCCGTACGCACCGATAAATCATAACAATATACTTCATAATGAAGGCGTATACGTTGTGCTGCCCGCGCCTCTGGTAACTGCCATGTATTTTTATCTGTTTTTTGCGCGCGATACGTGTTGATTTGTTTATCGTTAGAAACGACTTGACTGTCTAAAATTTCATAATGCACTGCGGTTATATTACGGGCAAATTCACGCATTAAATAGCTACCCGGTATCCAGGCGGGCAACCATAAACTTGGCGCGTCGGTATTAGCGGTGAAAGTCAGCGCGACATCGACCAAATGCTCCAAAAACCGCGCAAAGTCGAATTGGTAAAAGACATGAGCGGTTGGCTGATTTAAATTATTAATCGGTGAGATTTGAGAAGATAAATTCATAATCGTTATTATCCTTATGTTTATGACTATGGTAGAAGCCATCATGCAAAAACGCAACTAGCAAACTTTAGCCTCTTACCTTTACCAACGGCCAAAACTGAAAAATCATATTTATTTACATTAATTCGCCCAATAATTGCTATTTTTTCGGATTTTAACCTTGAAACCGCTGGCAGGCATCGCAATTAAAGATGCTAACTGCTAAAGTTACCCTAATAAACTGATGATAATTGACTAATGACGTGGCTATTTGGCTGGCTGATTGGCTTTTTTAGGTTTATTGCAACCGTATTTAAATTTCAATAACGACATATTTAGGATAATTTATGACTACTATCGCAAAAGACACTGCCGTCAAGTTTAACTACACGCTAAAAGACGACGAAGGCAATATCCTTGACCAGTCTCCAGAAGGTCAACCGCTTGCGTATTTGCATGGCCATAGCAACATCATCCCAGGTCTTGAGCAACAACTAGAAGGCAAATCTGCTGGCGAAAGAGTCAATGCCGTTGTAGAGCCTGCTGATGGTTACGGTGAATACCAAGAACAAGCGGTACAACATGTACCACGCGAAAACTTCCAAGGCGTTGATGATATCCAGCCTGGTATGCAGTTTCAGTCAGAAGCTGGCGGTCAAGTGATGCTAGTAACTGTGACTGACGTAAACGATAAAGAAGTGACGGTTGATGCAAACCATCCGTTAGCTGGTAAGCGTTTGACGTTCGATGTAGAAATTCAAGAAGTACGCGCAGCCACTGAAGACGAGCTAAACCACGGCCATATCCATGGCGCTGGTGGCGTTGAGCACTAATATCTTCTTGAGTTTGGCGTAAAATTTTCAGACGATAAAATGCTTAGGCGAATAGTTAATTATTAATGAATAGTTATTGATAATGTTAGCGTCGTCTAGCTATAAAGGTCAGTAGAGCAATCTACTGACCTTTTTTTGGATAAGTTTTAGAGATTACAGACGTAACAAAGCCGCATAACAACAAGTATTATGCGGCTTTTATCACCAACCATCCATGTTAATGTTATCAGATACTTAATCCCGGAGCATCTTATAACGTACAGGCATCCAGCCTTATCTTCCCTAATCAGCAAACCACCTATCCCTGATGCGACCTTTGCGATACCAATCCCTAGTATCTATGAACCTTTTCGTTCAATCGTGCCGTACAGTTATAATCGCAGATTGGCATGAGGTAAGTAAGAGGTCTAAACGTCAATGCGTGTAAGCATATGCTTACACGCATTTTTATTGCCGATAATGACTGTTCAACAGTTGCAATCTTTATAGCTTTTCTTCTGGGCTAGCCTGCACCTTTGGATCAGCGCTAAGCATGATATAAGCCGCTTCCTTAATGAAGGCTTCATCCTCAGGTAGCTCAGGACGCTCGCTTTCTTTCATCTGACTGCGCTCTTCAAATTTTGCATCCATGGCCGCTTGATAAGTATTCCAATTGGCATAAGGACGCTCGCCCGTTGCAATTAGGCGTTTATTTTCGGCTTCCAATGAGCGTTTTTCTATCAGCTGCATTTTGGCGCGGCGACTATTGATATCAAGAGGAATCGGTTTTTTCTCATCTTCCATATTACGAATATCATTCAGCGTCGATAGATACACAAAGTGCGGGTTTTTCTGCTGACGGATTTTTGATTGCTGATTTAGCGTTGCTAAGGTATTGGCAGAGAATTTACCTTCAGGCTTATAAGGGGCAGTTTTAATCGTATCCCATGGTAAGGCTTTTTTCTGCGCGCGCTCGCCAAAAGTCGCATCATCGTAGATATTGACCAATTCAATATCAGGGACCACGCCTTTATTTTGCGTACTACCGCCAGTGACGCGGTAGAACTTACGCTGCGTGAGCGTCGCTGTACCCAAAGCCAAGCTGTCTAGCTGGATTTGCGCCGAACCTTTACCAGTCGTGGTGCTACCGACAACGAGGCCGCGACCGTAATCCTGAATCGCAGCAGCAAAGATTTCACTGGCAGAGGCAGAGGCTAAATTGGTCAAAACAACCACTTTGCCGTCATAAAGCTGTTCGCCGCCATCGTCATCGCGGTAGACTTGAATATTGCCGCGATTGTCGCGAATTTGCACCAATGGGCCGCTTTTAATAAAGAAGCCGAGCATTTTGGCGACCTCATCGAGCGAGCCGCCTGGGTTATTACGTAAATCAACCACTAGACCGTCGATATTTTCTTTATTAAGCGCTTTAAGGGCTTTTTCGGTATCGTCACTGACACTACGGTACTCTTCACCATTGCGGCGCGCGCGATAGTTGAGATAAAAACTTGGTATCTCAAGCACACCGATACGTTTTGGCGTTTTATCGATATTGGGACGCTGTACTTCAACGACACGCTGTTTTACGCCCGACTCTTCTTGCTGAATAATATCGCGGACCACGGTTACATTACGGGCGCTGGTATCGGGCGTATTTGGTTGACGCACCTTAATGGTCACCGAGGTGCCGCGTTTACCGCGAATCAGACCGACGATTTCACGTGTTGACCAGCCAACCACATCAACCATATTCTCGCCGTCTTTGGCAATACCAATAATCAAATCATTGGGCTTAATCTGCCCAGATTTGGCTGCTGGGCCACCATCTACCAAAGTGACAATGCGGGTATAATCTGGGTTTTTACGGTCAGGACGGATAGAAACCCCGATGCCTTCTAATTGCAGACTCGATTGAATTTGCAGCTCATTGGCCTGAATTGGCGCATAATAATTACTGTGCGGGTCATAAGTGAGCATCGCCGTATTTAAGATGGTTTCCATGATTTCATCATCTTTTAGACGCGCAAGCTGCTCTTGCTGACGCGATAAGCGGTTGAGCAAAATCTCACTTGGCGTGCGCTCATCATTACGCAGCAAGTCTTGGCCGCGCGTAATATCAGGATTACTTAAAAAGACTTTCTCTTTCGCCTTTTCATCTTCTTGGCCTAAAGTAATACTCATCAACTGAAACTTCAGCTGACGCGTCCAATAGTCGCGCTGTTCTTTTTTGGTTTTAAAATGACTGAGCTTTTCGCGGTCAAGGACGATGCTATCTTCACTGGTTAAATCTATCTTGGTTTTCAGCAGTTGTTTTGATAGAGTAAAATATTCATTAGAGCGCTGACGGTAACGCTCAAAAATCGCCACTCCAGCCGATAGGTCGCCACGTTTTAGGCGCGCGGCAAATTCGTCGGCATATTTCTTCTTAAATTCATCGACATCAGATTGCAAAAACAAGGTATGGTTTGGATCGAGACTGTCAATATACATAGACAAAATCTCGCTACCCATGGCGCTATCGAGCGGCTGATTGAGATAATGGCTGCGATCCAGCAAGGCCGCTACTTGGCGAGTGGTAACCTGTTGCTCAGGGGTGGCTTTAAAGCCTGCTGTATTGCTATCAGCCACTGCGGTGCTGTAGCTTTGAGTGAGGATAAGACCAGCGACGCCCACTGACGCTGCACTGAGTAACCACTGTGCTGGTTGTTTTTTCATCGTATATACCTAATTATTTTAAGTTAAAAGTATGCTGAGTTGTTATTACCAATAGAGGGTAGTTATTAGACTATGAGCCAAAAAATGTCGCGATTTTTCACCCTATTATATTTACCATTAAACCATAGGTTACGCTAGCATTAAAAGCAGGCAAATATGGGATAATGATCTTAGAATAGGTCCTTATTTTCATTGTTAAAAATCAATCAATACTAGCACAGCTATAAATATACCACTGTCTCAATCTGTATAAACAATCTTACACGCGGTCTGGCTATTTTGTAGCGCATCCATTGTTGCATTTGGTTATAAGCGTGAATCATCTTGTTTAAACTTATGATTTAAACCTAATTTATTTAAGCCAAGCAAACCGCCATTATGCGCATCTTGCAATCACTGGCATAATATAAGGTAAAAGTGAGTAGCGCCAAACCGTCCGCAACAGAAAGATTATCCATAAGAAAAAACCGTCTCATCTCTAAGCTCTGTCTCGATTTGACTTATAATGTAGTACAAATGAGAAAACCACCCTCTAGCCTGATAAGGATTACGCAATGTACGGCGTTTTAATGATTGATATCGATAGTACCGCACTGACTGCTGAAGATGTCAGTTTAATCAAACAAGCACAAGTCGGCGGGGTGATATTATTTGCCCGCAATGTGGCAGATGCGGCGCAAGTGCGAGCCTTGTGTGACGATATCCGCCAGCACAATGCCGATTTATTGATTGGCGTCGATCAAGAAGGCGGCCGCGTTGCCAGATTACGTCAAGGTTTTACGCCATTACCGGCGGTGGGCAGGCTCGGCGAATTATTTGACCAAGACCCTAGTCGCGCCTTGAGCCTTGCTTACGATTGTGGTTATTTGATGGCAGCAGAAGTATTGGCGGTCGGCATTGATTTGAGCTTTGCGCCGGTGCTCGATAGAGGCGGCATCAGCCAAGTGATCGGCGATCGCAGTTTTCATCAAAATCCGCAAGCCATTATCGCTTTAGCAAGCCAGTTCATGCGCGGTATGAAAGCGGCGGGTATGGCAACCACCGGTAAGCACTTTCCCGGTCATGGAGCCGTCGCGCCTGACTCGCATGTGGCAGAAGCAATCGATACACGTAGTTTAGATGAGATTATCAATAGCGACATGCAGCCGTTTGCGCAGACGCTGCCTTGGCTTGATGCCTTAATGCCGGCGCATGTGATTTTTTCACAAGTCGATAAAAAACCCGCTGGATTTTCAAAAATTTGGCTCAAAGACATCATTCGCAAACAGCTGAATTTTGATGGGGTTTTATTTTCTGATGATTTATCAATGGCTGGTGCGCAAGCTGCCGGTGATGTCAGCGCCCGCGTCAAAGCAGCAATTGAAGCAGGCTGCGATATTGCTCTTGTCTGTAATGATCGCGTTGCTGCTCACGAAGCCGCCAGAGCAGCCCAAGAGCTACCCTATCCTGACCAAAAACGTATCAAAGCCATGCGTGGGCAAATACCTGTTTGGCAGGGCGACCTTGAATCAACGAGCCAGCAGTTTGACTATTGGCAACAAGCAAAGGAAAATATCTTACAGACCTTTTTTGCCAGTCACACGAAAGCACCTACTGAGTCAAAAGATCCAACCGCTTATAGATAATTCATTTAACCAAACCAGCTTTATTCCAGTCTTACTTGATGCAAGAAAAAACCGCACCTTAAACCTAAGATGCGGTCTTTTTAATATTAATACTAGCTATTTATAAATAACTACCCCACTCTCAACTTCGAAAGTGATTGAAAAAAGAAGAGCACCTCACTAATCTATTGTTTTCGACCAAGAATACAATGGAGTTGTGAGATGCCCATAGACGAATTTATCATCAATATCTATTTAATGGTAGAGCAATATTACAAAATAGTCGTCACCAAACCCTTGCGAAGTGCAGGTTACGCGCCAAAGCT
>NZ_LXWA01000071.1:0-19581 GCF_001652315.1 Psychrobacter sp. SHUES1
AGCTTTGGCGCGTAACCTGCACTTCGCAAGGGTTTGGTGACGACTATTTTGTAATATTGCTCTACCATTAAATAGATATTGATGATAAATTCGTCTATGGGCATCTCACAACTCCATTGTATTCTTGGTCGAAAACAATAGATTAGTGAGGTGCTCTTCTTTTTTCAATCACTTTCTAAGTTGAGAGTGGGGTTATTTTATTAAAAAAATACAGCGTAGGTCGTTAAATTAGTCAACAACTTCCGATTTCTTCTAGAAACTCTAGTGTATAACTTTAGTAGCAGAACTGTAACATAAAAAAGCAATATTCCCGACAGACGGTAGGTATTTAAGGACGAGCGGTATAAATTTATACTTTTCTACAAGATGCGCTTTATTCAAGGATAAGTAAAATAATGAGCCCAAAATCAAGCTCAGTCTTTTATAATTTCTATTAGCAATAGAGGCTAAAACTCATAATAAAATCAGGTAAAATAGTGGTTATGACCGCTCTTATTCAACCTACCCCTCGTAAAATTATTCATATCGATATGGATGCTTTTTATGCCAGTGTGGAACAACGCGACTTTCCTGAACTGCGCGGCAAGCCGTTAGTCGTTGGTGGGGATCCAAATGGTCGCGGCGTGGTTGCGGCGGCAAGCTATGAGGTGCGTCAGTTTGGTGTACGCTCCGCCATGTCGTGTTATGAGGCGCGTAAACGTTGCCCAGATGTCATATTTGTGCAGCCGCGTTTTGATGTCTACCGCGCGGTCAGTCAAGATATTCGCCGCATTATGCATAGTTTAACCCCGCAGGTTGAACCATTATCGTTAGATGAAGCCTATCTTGATGTGACAGGATTAAGCGTACATCAAGGCTCAGCCACGCTAATGGCAAATTGGCTGCGGGCACAGATTTTAGTGCAGACGGGGCTTAATGCCTCTGCAGGCGTTTCGTTTAATAAAATGCTCGCCAAGATTGCCTCTGATATTAACAAACCTAATGGTACGGCAGTTATCACGCCAGCGGATGCCGACGCCTTTATTAGCGCGTTGCCCATTGAGCGCTTTCATGGCATTGGTAAAGCGACTGCTCGGCGCTTGCATGCGATGGGTATCAGTAATGGCGCTGACCTGCGACGCACGCCCGCTGCGCTATTGGTCAATGAGTTTGGCAAGCGTGGTCAGTTTTATCACGACATCGCTCATGGCCGTGACGAACGCCCCGTTAAATCGCAGCGTATGCACAAGTCGGTTGGCTCTGAGACGACTTTTAGGGATAATTTGAGTCATGATGATGAGCTACGCAGACAAATCTATGAGCAAAATACCGATGCCTTTAATCAGTTACGCAAAAAACAGCTCATCGCCTATACCATTACCCTTAAAATAAAATACGCTGACTTTACCCAAGTTACGCGCTCACATACCTTGTCTACCGCTTTTGATAGCGCCGAATCTGCCCATTACTGGCTTGATAAGCTGTTTTTAGATATTCCGCGCTTACTGCCTATCAGGCTTGTCGGGGTGACGTTTTCTTCATTGATGCCTGCTACTCAAATTTTGCCACAGTTAGATCTGTTTGAATAATGGCACTTTACTTGCAGAGATAAAGATAAATTTTAAGTATTTAATAATTACTGCTTAGGCTATTTAATTTATTTTCAGCTTTAATATGAACGGTAGCAGCTGAGGAAAACGTTCTTTCATATCTGCATTTCTGCTACAATTACGTCAAAATCTCCATCTACTGAAAGACTGACTATGACTGATTCTCAACCTGTAAACTTAGATACGACTTGCACCGATACTGCTGAAAAAAATCTTGACAAGAGCAGCGTTAAAAACACTAATAAGATGCTAGATAAAAATGCTGAAACTTTAGAATATCTAAGTGTTGATGATTATGATTATGAACTGCCTGACAGCTTAATTGCCCGTTATCCTTTAGCGCAGCGTTCGGCGTCAAAATTACTATATTTAGCCACCAATCAGCAAAAAAATAGTGACAGCCAGATTATAGACAAACAATTCTTTGAGCTAGCCGATCTGCTAAATGCGGGCGATTTAATTGTCTTTAATGACACCAAAGTCATGAAAGCGCGCTTGTTTGGGCAAAAAGATACGGGCGGTAAGATCGAAGTGCTGATTGAGCGTTTGGTTAACATTTCAAATTTAGATAGCACAGTCTTACAGCTAGAAACGACAGATGGCAAGAGCATTAACCAAGAGCATATTACCCTTTGTCATGTTAAAGCCAGTAAAGCACCTAAGCTTGGGCAACGGCTAGAAATTGCAGATGGTCATATGCAGGCTGTGGTCATAGGTCGTCAAGAAAACTTATTTATCTTAGCTTTTGAAGCGCCGATTTTGCCAGATTTAGAGCGTTATGGTGAGCTGCCTATTCCGCCCTACTTTGAGCGCCACGCCGATGCGACCGACAATACCCGTTATCAGACGGTTTTTCATGACCCAGCCAAACTTGCCAGCGTTGCTGCACCGACGGCCAGCTTACATTTTGATGAACTCGTCCTAAATAAGCTGGCTGCTAAAGGTATCCATACTGCTTTTGTTACCTTGCATGTAGGAGCTGGTACGTTTGCGCCAGTCAAAACCGACAACTTACTCAATCACACCATGCATAGCGAATACGCTCATCTGCCTCAAGTTACCGCCGACCTCATCAACCAAACCCATGCTAATGGCAAACAGGTGATTGCAATAGGCACGACAGTGACCCGCGTCCTTGAGACCGCTTATCAAAAAACAACGATCAATGGACAAGCGCTTTCTAGCTGGGCGGGTGATACTGATATTTTTATTTATCCTGGGTTTAGATTTGGTGTGATAGATAAACTGCTTACGAATTTTCATTTGCCAAAGTCTACGTTGCTCATGTTAGTGTCTGCATTTGCAGGTAAAGCCGCGATTGAACGAGCTTACCAACATGCCATTAATAACCAATATCGATTTTTTAGCTACGGCGACGCCATGTTACTTGATAGAAAAATAAAAGCGCAAGCGTAAACATTAAGCAAACAATAAATATATTGTTTATAACGACGGTGAAATAAACTGGTAAACTAAACGCTATTTTGTTATAACAACATAGAGTGAGTGAAAAGCAATATCGATACAACACGCACTGCTGATATCAATTTTTCTTGCTTGCTGTGCCTGCGCAGACAGAGGCTACAAAAAATTGATATCAGCAATACCGTAGCGTTTTTAGAATATCTTCACTATAGTTGATACTTATTTTTAAAGGGCTGCACATGTCTTGTCATTTATCTCATCGCTTGACTACGATACATCGCTCAGTATCAATGGCGCTGCTTTATTCAGTCAGTTATGCCGCACTTATATCTAACGCCCAAGCGGCTACCATGGGTAAGACTGTCATTACCTCAGCTCAGCATGAACCTTTATCAGCCAGTATTGTTGTTACTGACATTCAAACCCCTGATTTCTCCGCGAGTTTAGCTGACCCTACCCTTTATCAACAAATGGGTTTGACTCCTACTGATTCAATGACGGTTCGTTTTCAGCCTACTTCAGCTACCAGTGGACGCGTTCTTATCACGACTACAAAACCTGTTTCTAAGCCTTTTGCTGATGTGGTTTTAGCCATTAATGATGGGGGGGGCAGCGTAGCGTTATCCCTAAGACATTGCTTATGCCACTTGATGGCAGTTTGCCCATCAATCCTTCAAAAAATAGTGTGACAGCAGCAAATAAACTTAATCTACCGACTGTCTCTCCCACTAGCGCGCAACCGTTAACAGTGAGAAAAGGCAATCCGCTTCCATTATTACCTGTCTCTAAAACTCCACCCACTCAATTGCTGGCTTCAAAGCCAGTAGCTATAGAAACCTCTGCCCCTAGCATTCAACTACCGAGCAGCCAAGCCTCGGCATCTCAAGTTAGTAATATTCAGGCGCCTACAGCAACCAGTTTATCGCCAGTCAGAACGATGACACAAAATAACGCAACGACTTCTCCTGTCAATCGTTTGAATAATAATACCGATATAAATAAAGCCCATATAAATAAAAATGCAACTATGCAGACAAACACTACGCCAAACCCAACTGGTGCTTTAGACAAAAATAAAACTGCGCCAATGAGTGAGCAAATCTTTGATATTCTAAATGTAAAAATTACTCGTCAAATACAGCTTAAGAATAATAAAAACAACGATATTAGTAATAATGCCGTCATGGTCACTGCATCTACTACAGTAGCGCCTTATAGCAATAGAATAACTGCTCAAAGCAATGCTGACAATAACACTATTATGAACGCGCCTTTAAACAGGGCACCGTCTAGCGAAGTTTCTTATAGTAATGCTTCCACAAACCAAATCGCATCAAAACCTAATATCCTGACAACTGAGCCTTCTATAAAAACGGGCTTTTTAGGCTTAGTAAATACCGCAGCGAATAATGATAATAACTCCAAGATTACCTATACGGTACAACGCAACGATAACTTATGGGTTATTGCCCAGCAAATCGCAGAAAAAAACAATCTTGACGTTCAAACCGTGATGAGTGAGATTCAAGCACAAAATCCGAAAGCTTTTATTAATAAAAACGCCGATCAACTAAAAGCTAATGCCGAGTTAAGTCTGCCTAATTATGACGTGATGCCAACACAGAAGAAGTTGCAAGAAGCCATTAGTACTCAAAAGCAGTATCCTAGCCAAGCAAATACACCTACTACCAAAAAATCTGCTGCGCTAAAACCTGCCCCTAAAGCAGCAAATGAGAAACCCGTAACCAAAAAAACGCAGATATTACCAGCCGCCCAGTTTTCCGTGCTCGCTCCTGGTTATGAGGGTAGCGCCGGTGGCACTAAAACTAAAAAAGGCGTGGCAGCGGGCAATGGGCTTAGTACAGATGTGTTAGATATTCTTAAGTCATCAAGACAAAGTACCGCAGACCAAGCGCAGCGTTTATCAAAGACCAACAATACGCTTGGCAGCTATACTAAAAAACTGCAATTACAAAACCAAAAACTGGCGGAGCTACAAGCTCGTCTCGAAAAATTACGCAATCAATAATTGCCTAGCCGATCAGTGTCGTATGCTGAAACCATGATCGTAGGTATAGGAGTAACTATGGACAATATGCTATATATTATCGCTGGATTGGTATGTATTGTACTAATAGCAGTCTTAGTCATGCGTAAAAACAAAGCGCAAAAACCACCAGCACAGTCAAGCATAAAAGCAGACAGAACAGCGACTTTACCAAAACATACCGCTATCAAAGGTGCCGCTACTCAAGCTAATGTCAATAGTGATAAGCGATTTGATCATATTGAGATAGCACAGCGTTTTATGGAGCAACAGCGCTATGATAAAGCCATTGAAACTCTCAATCG
Source organism: Psychrobacter sp. SHUES1 (assembly GCF_001652315.1). Taxonomy (NCBI): domain Bacteria; kingdom Pseudomonadati; phylum Pseudomonadota; class Gammaproteobacteria; order Moraxellales; family Moraxellaceae; genus Psychrobacter; species Psychrobacter sp. SHUES1. Next base: position 5,367 of record NZ_LXWA01000071.1, read on the forward strand.
TGGTCTCGCTGAAAAACCAAATGATAGCCAGTTAACTCTTAAACTACTAGCAGTATACGCAACGATAGATGAGTCTGATAACTTTAGCAGAGTCTATGATTCTATTAAAATGTATGGTGATGCCCAAAGTATCGCTCAGGCTGATGACTTAAAAGCATTGCTGACTGAAGAACAAAATCAAGCAGCCGAACGTGCGTTGCCAGCTGATAACAATCAAAGACGCTGGCTTTGAAAGTATCGATTTTGATTTACCAGCGAACAAAATCGAGAATAACGAGCCAACCATTGATCCCAGTATTAACGAACAAGCAGCTAATCGTCAAGAATATAAAAACGATTTAACCGCTAGATCAGATAGTACATTAGAAACTTCTAATGATTTTGATAATAATACGCAAGATTTTGCCCTCAGTTTAGATGACTTAGAACAAGATATTGATGAGCCAGCTGCTACTAGTGCCGCACCTGTCATTGAGCTAGATATTGCCGATGAGGAAAGCTTATCAACATCGACGGTCAGCGGCGCAAATGACAACAATAGCGATAGTGAGCTGGATTTTGACTTCGACTTAGCAGAACAGGATAATACTGCGTCGGAAACTAATACTTCTTTGTCTAAAAATGATTTAAACAACGCTGATGATGAAATAACATTAAATGATGAAGATTTTGTCTTAGACTTAGCAGACTTAGAGCTTGATACAAGCGAAGCTAATGTGAATCTTAATAATGAGTCTATGACAGACGTCAGCTCATTAGAAGATGATTTTGCTTTATCTCTTGATATTTTAGATGATAATAACGACACACCAGTTGAAGTACAATCATCATCAGATGAAAATTCTGCTGTTATTGATGATAGCTTGAATGATTTTGATGAATTTGACAACTTTGTTCTTGAAGACCACCCATCAGAGAATAACCGTGTTTTGGAAAGCAATGGCATCGACGAGATTAGTTTCGAAGATGTGGATACGACAGACAATCAAACAAATGAGACAATAGCTTCTAGTAACGCGCCAACTACTGACAGGTTCGATGACAATACTTTAATCGATGATGATTTTGACTTCGACTCTTTAGCAAGCGCTCCAACAGCGACGACGCCTGTTGACGTTGCAAGCGAAATTGAAAACAATGTTCCAAGTGAATTTACTGCTGATACTGAAGTTGAAGCCACAGAGGACTTTTCATCACGTTTTGCTGCGGACTTTGATTTTGTTAAAACCTTAGATAGCAATCAAGTTACCTTAGACTTAGCCAGTCAGTATGTACAACTGGGTGAATATGATAGCGCCAAACGTTTACTGACTGAGGTCATTAACCAAGGTAATAGCGAGCAGCAGAGCCAAGCGCAAGCACTACTAGATCGCACGGCATAAAAAGTAGCATTTTCTTCTATCAGCAAGTATTCTATGAGCATAAGAATACTTGCTGATTTTTTTTGCAGTTAGCTTTTCTACTATTTAACGTGCTAAATTACTCGTATTATCATTACTTTCTCTACCATTCCTTGATTGTGGCCATACTATGCCCTCTTCCGCTATGACAAAAACACTCTTCACACCTACTAAACTCATTTATGCTGGCGGCACTTTTGGCAGTTATGGACGTCCATTAGCGCCATTATCAGCAGATATTTTTTTGCCAACGCTGCAACAATTATTGGCTGAACACAGTGCAGCTACGCACCTAGCGCCCGTATCTTGGTTAAATAACGGTCTGATTAAGGACAGCAGCCAACTGACCCCTCACGATTTTATTCATTTTTATCGGCTGTTATTATCGGCTTATGCACAAGGCCATAAACGCTTTGTTTTAATTACTGGTACAGATACCTTGAGTTATTTAGGGGCTTTTTTGGCTGAGGCTTTTGCTGGCAGCGATATTTGCGTTGTCGTTACGGGTAGCATGCGCCCCTTACTCGATAGTGAAGTGCTGGATGCTTATACGATTGATACCCATAGCGACGCTTGGGACAACCTCACTGACGCATTAAAACTAGCGGCAGCTGGTGAGTCAGGCGTGAAGATTAGCTTTGGCGGCGAATCATGGCCTGCACAAACCGTGCAAAAAATTCATAGCCATGACTTTATGGCGTTTACCGGTCACTCACGAGCGGCATATCCGGCCAATAGTTATATCAAAAACTTACCAGATACCCGCCGCCAGCATTGGCTAGATGATCAGCAAGCACTGGTCAGCACTATCGAAGCTAGGGCGGAGCAAGCACGCGTTCACGCTTTATATTGTTTGCCAAATGATACGGACGTTTTAAACAATCAGTTGCGTGCCTTATTATCACAGCCGCCTTGTGGCATTATTTTATTAGGTTTTGGCTCTGGTAATGTACCTTACTCGCCAGCTTTAGCAGAAACATTGCAACTGGCTTATGAAAAAGGTCACATGCTGATATGTGCCAGTCAATGCCCGTTTGGCGGCGTTAGTGACACTTATGCGGCGGGCAGTTGGCAATACGATTATCACGTGATTGCCGGCGGCCGCTTAACCATTCCCGCAATTTATGCGCGCTTGCTATGGCTATTAGTGCGTTATGATACCCCGGCCAGACGGCGTCAGCGTTGGTTAAATAATGTCAATCAGGCCGGTACTACTATCAAAAAACGCTAAATAACTATTCACTGTTTATCACTCTATAAGCTTTAACATGACAATACCTGAGACCGAAAATATCAAAAATGACAACATTAAAGCTGAAACCGCAACTGAAGACCGAGCAACTTATACCTTAGCCATTGCCATCGAGTTTTTAGGTACAAATTATCATGGTTGGCAACGACAACGAGAAGTGCTTGGCGTCCAAGAAGCGTTAGAAACCGCTATCAGCAAGGTCGCCAATGAGCCAGTAGAAGTGGTGGCAGCGGGGCGTACGGATTCAAGCGTCCATGCCAGCAATATGATTGCGCATTTTGTCACTCATGCTTATCGCCCTACCTATAACTGGCTACGCGGCATCAATAGCATATTACCCGATGATATTGCTCTGCGCTGGATTCAACCGATGCCCGCTGACTTTCATGCGCGCTTTGGCGCTATTGCCCGCCGTTATCGCTATATCACTCTTAATCAAGCCCAGCGCCCTGCTATTTTAAATCATCAAGTGACTCACATTTATGAGCCGCTAGATTTAGCGGCGATGCAATTAGCGGCGGCTGATATTGCCGGTACTCATGATTTTAGTAGCTATCGTGCAGCCGCTTGTCAATCTAATCAGCCTGTGCGTCATGTCAGTCACGCCAGACTATTTGCGCATGGGCAGTTTATCGTTTTTGATATTCAAGCGGATGGGTTTTTACATCATATGGTGCGCAATCTGATGGGCACCCTCTACGCTATCGGCCGACATGAGTTGCCGCCAGCCGCCTTTTTAGATATTTTAGCCAAAAAAGACCGTAGCATTGCTCCGCCGACCGCTTCTGGTGACGGCCTGTATTTTATCAATGCCTACTATCCTGAACGCTTTCAACAGTTATTGCCACACGCGCCTTTGACGCCTGTTTGGCTTAACCTGCCTGATTAAATAATGAGCGAACATCGTTAATACAAACAGACATACATATCACTTACAAGCTGTCAAGTAAAAATCAGGTTCTGTATTGCTTTAATCCGCTAACTTGCGTATAATATGGTCTTATTTTTAATTGATTGATAGATAAAAAATTATGGCAAAAGACGATATTATTGAATTTGAAGGCGAAGTCATCGACACCCTTCCAAATACGTTATTTAAAGTTCGCCTAGAAAACGGACACGAAATCATTGCGCACATTTCAGGTAAGATGCGTAAACACTATATCCGCATTTTAACTGGTGATAAAGTTAAGGTTGAGATGACGCCTTACGACCTATCAAAAGGTCGCATTACTTACCGTGGTAAAAACTAAATTTTTATTACCTAAAGTGGTTATAACTGCATTGATGTAAATGCTTGAGTGGTTTAACTGATAATAATAATGATATTGCTAACCTACTCATTATTACCTAGCGAATTTTAGTGTTCTAATATCAGTTTTTTGCTTTTACCATAAAAAATACCGCTATTGTAGCGGTATTTTTTTGTCTTCATTTTAAGGAGTAGGCTTCAAAGTCTAATTATTCTATACATAACAACTTCTTATTTAAACTCGACCGTGGCACCATCTTGAATCACACCTAACAGAGCTAAAGCATCCCAGTTGGTCAGGCGGATACAGCCAGCTGATGCTTGACGGCTAATACGCGCAGGATCTGGCGAGCCATGAATACCATAAGAAGGCTTACTCAGCCCTATCCATACCAGACCGACCGGATTGTTTGGGCCTGGCGGAATGATAGACTTACTGCCATCGTCTCCCGTGTAGGTGTAATTAGGCTCATGTACTTTTACTTCTACCGTATGCGTACCGGTTGGTGATGGCGTTGCAGTACTACCTACCGTGGTCGGATAACTGGCAATTAAGTTATTTTTATCGTCATAAGCATATAACGTTTTGGTTGCTTTATCAGCAACGACACGGCTCACAGGCTTGGTATTAGGATTTCCCGGGTTATAAACAGTAATGGTTTCGCCGGCGCTAAATTTAGCATTAGGATTGAGCGCTTTAAGATATTTTTCGCTCATATGGAACTTTTCTGCTAAGCCTTCCGTCACGCTTTCATAATACATGCCATCGAGCTTGGCTTTGGCTTCTGCGCCAGCCGGAATGGTGGTGGTTTTGATATTAACGTCATCTTCGCTCAGCTGATAACGAACCAATACTGGCTGCGTCGTTAGCTTGTCATTTTTAGTCAATGCTTGCCAAGTCTCGTTATTTAAATTATCAGTTACCGTCAAGCCATTGGCTTTTTGAAACGCTTGCATGGCTTTCACTGTATTTTTACCCCAATAGCCATCGACAGAGCCTACGCCATTTTGGTTCCAGTTTAATAGAGCTTGCAGCTTGGTAGTAGTATCACGATCTCTCTTCATTCCTTGTTTCCAAGTAGCACTATTTACCTTTTGCGCCTGCACTGGCAGATTTTCAGTTGTATATTTAATCGTTGGTAAGTACTTATTTAACGACGTCGCTGCTTTACTATTACTGGTAACTTTTTGACTGACGCCGTTGGTTACTGGGCTAACATCTTTAATATTGTCAGTTTTAGTATGGTCAGTGGCAGCAAAGCTTGGACTCATCACTAAAGCCGCCGATAAACCCAGTGCTGCTAATGCGCTAGTAATTTTCGTTACTTGATACATGTAAAACTCCTAGAATTTTTATTGGTATTGTTCTTATTAGAATTTAATGAAAAATTGCCTATCAAGACCCTTTGTTTATAAATATTTTATTTAGAGCTTAATGGTTTTTAAATTATTATGATGTCAGACAAAAATAGTGCAGATAAACAATCTCTACTTTAATAGGCTAATGAGCTATTTATAGTGACAGATCGGCGTGTGAGGATATAACAGCTTTATGTTAATTAAACCTATATCCTGCGGTAGCTATGTTAAAAAAAGGCTTTTTTTGCGACTATCTGGGTAAGTCTGTTACGGTGCATAAATGAGCCATATGGACATAAAAAAACCCATAACTTGCTTAGCAAATTATGGGTATATCATTCTTAAGCTTTAAAACGAGTAGGATGTAGAAATATCAGCTTCTATTAAAGCGGTATTCATTAGGTCAATTTTGCCAAAACCGCCTGCCCCATCTCTTTACAGCCTACTTGTTTAAGCCCCGTCTCACTACGATCGAGAATATCAATGGTACGTAAGCCATCGTCAAGCACTTCACTGACCGCTTGCTCAATTGCTTGTGCCGCGGTTTCTTGTTTAAAGGTATAACGCAACATCATCGCCACCGATAAAATAGTCGCCAATGGGTTGGCTTTATCTTGACCGGCGATATCAGGCGCTGAACCATGGCAAGGCTCATACATACCTTTACCTGCCTCATCAAGGCTCGCCGATGGCAGCATGCCGATAGAGCCGGTCAGCATGGCTGCTTCATCAGATAAAATATCACCAAACATGTTGCCCGTGACCATGACATCAAACTGCTTAGGGTCTTTGATCAGCTGCATACAAGCATTATCTGCATACATATGCGATAACGCTACATCGCTATAATCGGCTTGCTGCATCTCAATCATCGTCTGCTTCCACAGCTCGGTGACTTCTAAGACATTGGCTTTATCGATTGAGCAAACCTTGGCGGGCGTACCGGCTGCTTGTGCGCGGGTTTTTGCCAACTCAAAAGCAACTTTACCGATACGCTGAATTTCACTGGTGCTATAAACCATGGTGTTATAACCTTGCTGCTCGCCATTTTCTAGGGTACGAATACCGCGCGGCTCACCAAAATAAATACCGCCAGTCAATTCACGAACGATTAACAAGTCCAAACCTGAGATAATTTCAGGCTTGATGCTTGAAGCATTAGCAAGCTGCGGATAAAGTTTTGCCACACGCAGATTGGCAAACAAACCAAGCTCGCTACGAATTTTCAGCAGACCACGTTCAGGGCGCTTGCTACGTTCGATACCATCCCACTTAGGACCGCCGACCGCACCCAATAACACGGCATCCGCTGCACGCGCCCGTTGGAGCGTTTCTTCTGGTAACGGTTCACCCGTTGCATCAACCGCCACACCGCCGATCAATCCAGATTCTAGGGTCAAACCTAAAGCGAACTTATCATTGACAGCATTTAGCACATCAATGGCTTGAGTCATGATTTCAGGGCCGATGCCATCGCCTGCTAATGTTAAAATCGTTGCCATACTAATCCTTGTGGGTAAATGGGGAAGTAAGTTGTTGTTTATGGTATTGCTACTTATCGTATTGCTAGCAGGCTTATATAGCCTGTTAAAAAACGACTTCTTGGGCAATGAGCTGCGCAAGAAGTCAGGGTCTATCGTCGATAGTTAGTACCGTTTTCTATTCAATTTTATCTAGCCTGCTTTGGTTTTCACTTTATTTTTCGCTGCTGATGGCGTTTGAGCAGGCGCAGCCTTAACCACACGCGTTTCTACAAACTCTCCTTGGTGCTCAGCCCCCATCTCTTTACAAAAACGGCGCTTTACGCTGTTGCCTTGATAAAGATCGACACACAATGGCTCTGGAGAAGCCGTTTCTAACAAGCTACCTGAATTTGCGCCAGATTTTTTTTGGTAAGCACGCAGCTGATACGTACCTTCTTCCATGAAGTCGTGAATCATCGCAAAACGCTCAACATAGCCCAAATTATTTTCTGGATAAAAATTAATCTGCACTTCGCGCTTCGCAGGTGTGACTCGCGTATAATAATTGGTAAGCCCAGGCATAGCAGACGCTGATAAGGGGACAATTTTAATGGCGTTTTTATGGCTCAGCGGCGTCATATCCATCGCAATGGGCGCGGAGACCTGCTTATTGCCCGCACGACTTTTGCCATTTGCCTCTTGTGTCTTGACTAGCATAGTGGGATTGATCGGCTCATGAGTCTCACTGCTTATAATGCGTGTCTGATCAATGCGCGCTATTTCACAATGATACGTTCCCACGCAGGCGATATTTACTTCGCCAGCGATGGGTTTTATTTTGCCTGTCCACGCTTTGGCATTCTCTGCCGAGTCTATCTGCTGATAACCCGTCAACAATTGACAGCCAGATAATAATAAGCTTGCGGCAAGAGCCGTGCCTGTCCATACAGCAAAACGTGTTTTATTCATAATGGCGTCTACTATTTATAAGGAAGAAAATACAATAAGGTAAAAAATAGATTGCCATTCATTTTAGCCACTTAATGCCCATAACTCAACGCTGTATTAGCGCTGAGCTCTTTTTTATGTCGATTAAAATGTTCATATGAAGCGTTTTTATCAAAGACTAAGCTCTGACCTCATTGAATATCCAAGGTGTTTTTTGCATCATCTTATGCTCATATTCTTTGATGGCTTCGCTTTGCTGCAAAGTCAGCCCGATATCGTCAAGACCATTGAGCAAACAATGCTTACGAAACTCATCGACCTCAAAAGCGTACTCTTCTCCGGTTGGGGTGATGACCACTTGGCGCTCAAGATCGGCGGTTAATTCATAGCCTTCATTGGCAAGCGTCGCTTTCATCAAAGTATCGACGATGGCTTCGTCTAAAACGATTGGGAGCATGCCGTTTTTAAAGCAGTTATTATAAAAAATATCGGCAAAGCTTGGTGCAATAATCGTACGAAAGCCATATTCTGAAAGTGCCCAAGGCGCATGCTCACGGCTCGAGCCACAGCCAAAGTTTCTGCGTGCCAGCAAAATGGTAGCGCCTTGATAACGCGGCTGATTTAGGACGAAATCTGGATTAATCACACGAGTGCTACTGTCTTGACCCGGATAGCCTTCGTCAAGATAACGCCAGTCGTCAAATAAATTGACGCCAAAACCGGTACGTTTAATGGATTTTAAAAATTGTTTGACGATAATTTGGTCGGTATCGACGTTTGCGCGATCGAGCGGACAAACGATACCCGTTTGGGTGTTATAAGCTTGCATAAGATTTCCTTAAAATATCGATTACTAACGTAAATTTTTTTGACGGTCTAATGAATCTTAAAAGAGCGTGCCATTTGTTTAACAATACTTGTCATTTTAGTTTTTTCGCTTTCAGGATAGTTCAGATGTAATACTGCTTCCTGACCACCCTTAACTTTAATAACATGATAAAAAACTTGACCGTCTTTTCTATAGCCGCTTACTGTATAGGTTTTATCTTTTAACAGCTCGTAAGTAACTGTCGTGCCTGTTTTATATCTATGCTGCTTCTCTTTTAGATAATCACTATCTGTATAAAAGAAGACAATTGGTGTATTACTCCCAAAGACCAAAATAGTGGCATTAGAGTTGGGTAACTTAAAATGACGACCATCACCATTATCTGCCTCAGGCAACCATGTCAATTGATTTGGCACATCGACACAATAGGCAAATCTTCCGTTACAGTAATCACGAGCCATCGCTAGCTGAGAGCTACCCAATAAGCAAAATAAAACAAACAGCATTTTCATTTTTATGCTCTATAGAAATGCAAAGTTAAAATGTACGCACATCGACGAAATGACCTGCCAATGCTGCTGCTGCTGCCATCGCTGGGCTGACCAAATGCGTACGACCGCCATTGCCCTGACGACCCTCAAAGTTACGGTTAGAGGTTGAGGCACAATGCTCCCCGGGCTCTAGCTTATCGGCATTCATCGCCAAACACATAGAGCAGCCTGGCTCGCGCCATTCAAAACCTGCATCTGTAAATAAGGCATCCAAACCTTCTGCTTCTGCCTGCAATTTCACTTGCCCAGAACCTGCTACCACGATCGCTTCTTTAATATTATCAGCAACCTTACGGCCTTTAATCACTGCTGCGGCATCCCGTAAATCTTCGATACGTGAGTTGGTACATGAACCAATAAAAATACGATCAAGCTGAATATCAGTAATTTTTTGCCCAGCGTCTAAACCCATATAAGTATAAGCGCGTAACCAGCCTTCTTCTTGCGCTTCATCAGCCGCTTGGTCAGGCGTTGGCACCGACTGGGTAATATCCACAACCATCTCAGGTGAAGTGCCCCAAGAAACCTGCGGCGCTATCTCACTACCATCCAACTCAATCACGCTATCAAATACCGCATCATTATCTGAATACAGGGTGCGCCAATAAGCTTCGGCTTGCTCCCACTGCTCCTCGGTTGGCGCATAAGGACGACCTTTGACATAGTCAATCGTCGTATCATCGACCGCCACCATGCCGACGCGTGCACCCGCTTCAATTGCCATGTTACAGACGGTCATACGACCTTCCATGCTCATGTCTTCAAATACTTGCCCTGCAAACTCAATGGCGTACCCTGTGCCGCCAGCCGTGCCAATTTTGGCAATGATAGCAAGTACCACATCTTTTGAGGTCACGCCAGCGCCAAGCTTACCGGTGACTCGGATTTGCATGTTTTTTGATTTCTTTTGAATCAAACACTGGGTGGCTAGTACATGCTCAACTTCTGAGGTGCCAATACCATGCGCTAAGCAGCCAAGGGCGCCATGAGTAGCGGTATGCGAATCACCACAAACCACCGTCATACCAGGCAAGACCAAACCTTGCTCAGGACCGACCACGTGCAAAATACCTTGACGCGCATCATTAATGGTGAATTCAGCAATATCAAACTTGCTACAGTTCTCATCCAAGGTCAGCACTTGCAGACGCGATACTTTGTCTTTAATACCAGACACACCCTCTAAGCGCTCTTTGGTCACTGTTGGCACGTTGTGGTCGGGGCTTGCGATATTAGCCGACAGACGCCATGGCTCTCGGTTGGCAAGCTCTAAACCTTCAAAGGCTTGCGGACTTGTCACTTCGTGCAGCAAATGGCGGTCGATATAAATCAGGCTCGAACCATCGTCACGCTTGCTGACTTCGTGAGCATTCCAAAGTTTGTCATATAACGTTTGACCGGCCATGTTGCTATCCTTTTATTTACTAATGACTAAATGGCTTATTACTTTACTAATGAAGGTATGACTTAATCTATTTGCTGGCGCACTTTAAGTTGCTGTTTACATCTAATATTTAATTAACCAGAGATTTTATAAAGGCAAATATTTTATAATAATGACTATTTATAGTGCTACAAGCTTGGTAAAACAAGCAATACGCTGTCAAAAATGCGCTTAACAGAATAAATATGTCACAATACGTCTTGATGTCTTGTGATTATAGCAGGCTAATCCTATAATAATAATTGATGATTTTTACATAGTCACAAACTTTTATTTCTAATTCATTTTGATTAGGCCAGCCAACTTTTAATTATAGCTCGCTACTAGCTAAGGACATCGGTGTGAATACCACAAATTTGACGACATTCGTCACGGTTATGCAAACAGGCAGCATTTCAGGTGCCGCAGAAAAGCTGTTTATCACTCAGCCTGCGGTCAGTAAACGTATTAAAAACTTAGAAGACGAATTTAACATCACCCTATTTGATACAGTCGGGCGCGGTATTGTTCCAACGCAAGCGGCCAGTGAGATGTTGCCTCATGCCAAACGCTGGCTTGAAGATTATGAAAACTTTAAAATCAATCTCCAGCACTCGCAGCATATTGTCTCGGGCAAACTTGTTATCGGCACCAGCCACCATATTGGCTTGCACCACTTAGCCCCAGTACTCAAGCATTTTATCCAAGCTTATCCTGCCGTGCAGCTAGAAGTGCATTTTGTCGATTCAGAAACCGCTCATAAAGCGGTGCTCGATGGCGATTTGTCACTCGCATTTTTAACCTTGCCACCCGTCTATGATAAACGCTTAACCTATCATACCTTGTGGTCAGATCCGCTTTACTTTATGACCGGTACGTTATCACCTTTGGCGACCAAGTCCAATGTGACGCTCGAGCAATTGGCGCGCTACCCTGCTATCTTACCGTCTGCCAATACCTTTACTAGCCAAATCACCTTAGCGGAATTTGCCAAACACAATCTAAAACCTTATGCCACTATGAGCACCAACCCATTAGAATCTATTCGGATGTTGGTATCTGTGGGACTTGGCTGGTCGGTACTGCCGCAAACCATGATCAGTCAAGATTTAGAACGTATCGATATGGCCGATAATATCGAATTGCAGCGCTATTTGGGCGTGGTCATTAATCCAAAACTCACCCAATCTAGTAGCGTAACGGCTTTACTAGATTTGCTTGCTCCGATTGACTAAACCATCTATTCAATCATTGGCAAGCGATTTTAAATTATTCGCTAATCAAGATATTTATTCGATAAAAAGATATTTATTCGATAAATAGGCGCGTTCGCATTTGTGTGACTCATACGTTATAATACGTCTGACATTGTTTAGATAACATAATTTTACCTTAACCTCACTGATAATCATATATTGAAGACTTCTAGTAATATATGATAGTAAGCAGTAGGTTTGATGGTTTTAAATGATTGGTTATATAAGCGGCTGATATTTATAAACGATGATTTGATGCGAGTGAGAAGATAAGATTGCGATACAAGTTTGCCGTTTGCATTTCATTACGACTTTGTAGGTATCAACCCACAACCACACCAATCATATAAAACTAACAGCAGATTTTGAATAAAAGCCATTATGTCCTACTTAATGGCTTTTTTCGTCTTTAGATTTTTTATCTTGAGATACGTTGAGATAGGGTTTTTTAAGCAGCGTCTTATAAGACTCAATTTTTCTCATTAAAAATAATGACAGCCAACTATGTTGGTTAAGGACAGTTTATATGAACGGAGTTTCTAGTGGTGTGCTGATATCACTTGGCGCCTATTTCTTAGTGATGATTGGGATTGGCGTGTATGCTTATTTTAAGCAAGCCAATGATACTGAAGGCTATATGCTCGGTGGTCGTAGCCTAGGTCCCGCCGTGACCGCTTTATCAGCAGGCGCATCGGATATGTCAGGTTGGTTGCTCCTTGGCCTGCCAGGTGCCATGTATGCTGACGGTGTGGTCAGTGCTTGGATTGCCATCGGTTTGACCTTGGGTGCTTTTTTAAACTACATTATCGTGGCACCGCGTCTTCGCGTTTATACCGAAGTCGCTGACAACGCCATCACTCTACCCGATTACTTTGCCAACCGCTTTGAGGACAAATCGCATTTACTGCGCGTCATTTCAGCCGTGGTAATTATCTTATTCTTTACCGTCTATACCGCCGCAAGTTTGGTCGGTGGCGGTAAGCTCTTTGAAAGCTCGCTCAATCTCTCTTACAGTACAGGTCTGTGGGTGACCGCTGGCGTCGTCGTCGCTTATACGCTATTTGGTGGTTTCCTAGCTGTATCAATGACCGACTTTGTGCAAGGTATTATCATGCTCTTTGCTATGGTAATTGTCCCTATCGTTGCTTTGACTGACCTTGGTGGCGTAAGCGCAACGACCAATGCTATCAGAGCCATCGATCCAAGCATGCTCGATATCACAAGTGGCATGACAGCTTTAGGTATTATCTCCTTACTCGCTTGGGGCCTTGGTTATTTTGGTCAGCCGCATATTATCGTACGCTTTATGGCGATTCGCTCAGTGAAAGATGTACCAACGGCGCGTAATATTGGTATGAGCTGGATGATTATCAGCCTGATCGGTGCTTGTGTTACGGGTATCGCGGGCCGCGCCTACGTACAAAAAACGGCAATGACGCTAGATGACCCTGAAACCATCTTTTTGGTATTCACGCAATTTTTGTTCCACCCACTTGTTTCAGGTTTCTTATTAGCGGCCATTTTAGCCGCAATTATGAGTACCATATCATCACAACTACTCGTGGTATCAAGCTCATTGACCAAAGACGTATATAAGCTTTTCTTCGATAGAGATGCCCCAGAAGCGCGTCAAGTATTGGTCGGCCGTATCTCAGTTATTGTGGTGGCCCTTGTCGCTATTTTGCTGGCGTCTAATCCAGAAAGCTCGGTACTGAACTTAGTTTCTAATGCTTGGGCAGGATTTGGTGCCGCATTCGGGCCTTTGGTTATTTTCAGTCTGACATGGCGCGGTATGAACCGCAATGGCGCTGTCGCCGGTATGGTGATTGGTGCATTGACCGTTATCCTGTGGGTCTATGGCCCGTTCGAGATGAATGGCGTCGCACTAAACAGTTGGTTGTACGCTATCGTTCCAGGCTTTATCTTAAGTACCATCGCTATCTTTGCTGTCAGTATCATGACTGGTGGTCCAAGACCGTCAGTATCTGCGAAGTATAAAGAGATGGAAATGAACTTAGATAAATAAACCATTATTGTTTACGGTTCTATTAATGAAAAGACCTCGCTAATCGTAGCGAGGTCTTTTAGTATCAACGTTTTATATATTATTAAAAAGTTTTGGTTAGTAGTACCGTCGCTGATTTTTCATCACGATCATCATAATAAGCAAAGTTACTAGAGGTGGTCTCATAATCAAATACCAGTCTTGGTGTTAAGCCAAGTACGGTAAAATCGCGTTTCCATACTTGCAGACCTAATGAGGTGGTTTTATTTTATCTTACTTCCCTCGTTACATTAATGATCTGTGAAGTTAACATAATTTCTTCTCTCTTAACAAACCATAAAAAAGCGACTCTTGTGGGTAATGCCAGTCAGTTAAGGCAAAAACTCAATAAAAGTAATAAAATAGCCCATCTAATAAGTAGATGGGCTATTTTACTATGAGACTACAAGACGCTATTAATGAGACGCATAAAAGGAT
>NZ_LXWA01000072.1:0-19420 GCF_001652315.1 Psychrobacter sp. SHUES1
TGCTGTTCATCAGTCGGATATAGCCTGATTTTATGGGCTTTTAGGATCTGCTTTGGCATGAGATATTTATTGTTAGTTGGTTGCATAATTATTATACAACAGGTTGTAGGAGTAGTTACCAACAACGCATTCATCTCCCCACCTTAGAGGTGGGAGAATTCTGCGCTAAGATGTTAAATTAAAAAATGCCATGACGACTGATATAGTCATCATGGCATTTTATATTACAGAGAAGTAAATAAAAGAAAAACAGCGCTAAGAATGTCTTTGTTTCCTATAGAATTAAAGACACTTAGCATATTATCTGATTAGCGCTTTTTATCTTTATTGGTAAATCTGGGCTTATCTTTGGTGGTAAATTTTTGCGCGCGATTGCGTTCACGTTGGCGTAATTGCTGCGCTTTTGCTTTGGTTGGCGTATCACTTTTATTGGCGTACGGGTTTTCATTTTGCTTAAAGATAACATTAAGCGGTGTGCCTTCAAGTTTAAAAACTTGACGGAATTGGTTTTCAAGATAACGCTGATAGCTTTTTGGTAGCGCAGAGGTTTGGTTACCATGAATCACAATCACCGGCGGATTATGACCACCAATATGCGCAAAACGTAACTTAATACGGCGACCAGCAACCGTTGGCGGCGGATTTGCCGTAACCGCATCTTGTAAAATCTGTGTCAAACGGTTGGTTGATACCTCAAACATCGACGACTGATAAGCACGTAAGATAGACGGGTATAAATTACCTACGCCAGTGCCGTGTAGCGCTGAGATAAGATGTACTTTGACATAAGGGATAAAGTTGAAGCGGCGATCCATCTCAAGCTTGATATAGTCTTTTTGATCCTGGGTCAGACCGTCCCATTTATTAATAGCAACTACCAATGCACGCCCCGCATCAAGCGCATAACCAATCATATTTAAGTCTTGGTCGACAATGCCTTCGTGCGCATCAATCACAATGATAGTCACGTTAGAATCTTCAATCGCTTGCAAGGTTTTAATGACCGAGAACTTCTCTACCTTTTCATCGATTTTACCGCGGCGACGTACGCCAGCCGTATCAATCAAAACGTAATCTTTGCCATCGCGTTTATAAGGAATATAAATACTATCGCGCGTCGTACCGGGCATATCAAACACCACCACACGGTCTTCACCCAATAAACGGTTGACCAGCGTTGATTTACCAACGTTTGGACGACCGATAATCGCAAGCTTTAGCCCTCTTGGCTCGACGACATTTTCTTGCGTTGGCATATCAGCGGTCAACGCTTCTAGCAAATTACCAACACCGCGCCCATGACTGGCAGCCATCGGATACGGCTCACCCAAGCCTAAGGCATAAAATTCAGCAGGCGCCGCATCATGGACACCATCGACTTTATTGGCGACGACATAAACAGGCTTGCCGAGGGTATGCAAAAACTTGCCAATCTCAGCATCAGCGCCAATCATACCGGCACGTGCATCAACGACGAAAACGATAATATCGGCTTCATGAATAGCGGTATGCGACTGTTCAGACATATAGTCATCAATGTTGCCGCTGCCATCGTCAGCTTCGCCAATACCGCCAGTGTCGACTACGATAAAGGATTTGTCTTCGTAGGTTGCATCACCGTATTGACGGTCACGAGTCAGCCCTGATAAATCAGCAACCAATGCCTGCCGACTTTTAGTGAACTGGTTAAATAAGGTAGATTTACCGACGTTTGGACGGCCAATTAAGGCGACCACAGGCTTGATACTCATGGGTTACTCTCAGTGAATGACACAGTGATGTGTACAATGGCGGACGCTGCGTTTACGCTTATATTAAGAATAATAACGCTACTCGACCGCGAATTTAAATAAATGGTAAAGATAAAATGATGATAAATAATAGCGAGCTTTTTGTGTTAAGCAGTTGCTATAAGTGTTGGTTAAGATATTGTCCAAAGTCTGGTAGGTTAAGCGTATAGATATAATTACCAATCAATCGTCATAACTTATACCATTAACACCTAGCACTTAAACACCTAGCACTTATCGGTCGCATAGAGTACGCGAAAGCCACTACTTAAACAAGCAATTTACACAAGGCACGAAACGCTGACAAAGCAGCGTTTTTCTTGAACCTAATACCAGTATGCTTATTTAACGCTTTATTCGACAACTAGTTTTAATGCATTGTTTTAAAACATCGCTTTAGAACATAGACGTTTAAATAAGCCTTCTCTTATAACAAACTTAGCGTGCTAATTGCCAAATCGCTACTTGTCCTGCTGTACTTTGGGTCATTAACAGACTGCCTTGTACTTGCAAATTGGTCAAAGCACCTTTGGTCTGCACGCGGCTAACGATTTTGCCGCTTGCAGGGTCAAATAAATGCACCACACCATCAAAGTCACCAACCGCAATATAATTGCCAATCATCACAGGATTGGTGAGGTGACGATAAGCCAACTCTTCACTTTCCCACAACACTTCACCGTTATTGCGGTTATAGGCGACCACTTTACCGTCTAAACTGGTCGCAATAACTTGCTGATTATTGACCGCAAGTGACTTTAAGCTAGCAAGTTCATTGACGAACATGACTTGACGCGAAGCTAGATCAATACCGAGCAGCTGACCGCTATAACTGATAGCAAATAACTGATTGTTATCAACAATCGGCATACCATCGACATCGCTCATGCGCTCAACTTCGCTACTACCCGCTCCGACGCCAACGCGGCGTGACCACTGCGGTAGACCATTATCAATAGTAATAGCATGCAAGCGACCGTCAGCCGTTGCTAGGAGTGCAGTTTTATCATCTAACAGTGTCGGCGCTGCTGTACCGCGTACGCTGATAGGAGGTACTTGGGTGGCAAACTGCCAAACAGACTGACCGTTTTGTAGCGACAAACCATGCAAGAAACCATCATTGGCCGATAAAATTACTCGGTTATTGCTGATTAACGCTGGCGTCAAAACCGTACCGGTTAATTGCTGCTGCCAGCGCTTGGCACCAGTGGCACTATCAAATGCCATCACTAAACCGCCGCGTGTACTCACAATAGCCGTCTGACTAAGGGCGTCTAATGCCACGCCGCCGGTAATTTGATCGCCTACATTGACTGACCATAGGCGCTGACCCTTACTATCAAAGCCAGTCAAATCACCACCGCGCGAGGCCGTCACAATTTGCGAGTTGGCATAGCCTACTTGCAAGCTAAGAGGATCTTTACTACTGGCTTTTTTGCTGCCAACATCGGTACTAAAAACCGGCTGCAGCACGCTAATTGGCTGCGCAATTTGTACCAACTTTACAGGCTCATTGACGACTGGTTTGATACCTCGATTACACCCAACGACTGCCGTTGCCATCACTGCGATGACGGCGACATGCATGGCCGTCGTTTTGATTGTCTTAACGTTTATCGTTTTGTTTGAGCGAATAGCTTGAGTCATTATAGGTTCTCACTACCAATAAAGTAATCATGAATAAATTAGTTAGCAGTAAATAAATGGCACACAATAATAAGTATAATAAATAAGCACTTATGATTGATACTGCCTCTTTAACTCACTGCGCTACTTAGTTTTAAAAGGGTTTTTACAACGTTTTATCGTGTTGCAATTTTTCTTTATTAGCACATTAGCGCTTTTGCTATTTTTTTAATATTTGGTTTTGGTATCTTTTTAACAACTGGCTTATGCGCCAGCTTCTATCTTATTATTGTCTGCCGCATTTTCACCTTCGGCTACGACTGGCTGGGCAGGCATAGCAGGTTCTTGGATAAGTCCAGCTTGCGGCTCAATAGGTTCAGGCACGATACCGAGACTTTCCATCTTTAATGCCAATACTGCACGCGTTTCTTGACGGCTACGTAACAATTCCCAAGCATTATTGTAAGATTTAATCGCCGCATCTTTATTATTTTGCGCCAAATAAATATCACCCAATAGCTCTTGCTGGCTTGCCTCAAACGAGCTTGGCATATCGTTATTAGCTTCAGCTAAAGCAGCATCGGCATCGCCCGCTGCCAATAGTGTTTTGGCATAGCGCAGACGGGTAATCGCTTGTAGACCCGCATCACCCAAATCGATTGCCAGTGCTTTTTTAAAGGTCTCACCTGCACCTTTAAAATCATCGCTATCCACTTGTTGACGCGCTTTAATCATTAGCGCTTGCCACGCATAGACAGAGTTACCATGGGTGCTCACTAGAGCATCAATATCTTTATCTAGCTTTTTACGGCTCTCTGCTAGTGACGCTTGCGCCTCTGCTTCTAAGTCTGGGTTTTGTGATGCGAGGCTAACTTCTTCATTTAAACGTTGAATATCGGCGTAATGGTCGGCGGCCACCGTATCGACGCGCGCATGGTTGTTTTGCCAATACGTCCAGCCAAAATAGGCTGCTAACGCCAATAAAATCGCAGTGACAATATAGCTGCCATATTGCTTTAACGCTTGCATTGAATTGTCTGCATTTGGCGAATTGGGTGTCAGAGCCATATATTTTTACCTGATAAGATTGATATGAAATTTTTAATGCTAAAGCCACAATCGCTTATTAACGAACGAAGTTGTCTTTAGTTGACAACCAGTCTTGCGCGACTGTTTTTTGCTCACCCGTCTGCATGTCTTTGATACTAATGGTATTATCATCGAGTTCCTGCTGAGCGATAATCACTGTCAACGCCGCGCCCGATTTATCCGCCTTTTTCATTTGCGCTTTTAGGCTGGTTGCGCTCGACATTTTTACGCGCAGGTCAGGACGGCTATAACGCAGCGCTTGCGCATAACTGATACCCGCACTATAAACTTCTGGATGGGCAACGACAAAAACATCGCAAGCGGGCAACTCTGCTATCGGTGATACAGCGTCGATAAGCAGTAATAAGCGCTCAAGTCCCATCGCAAAACCAACGGCTGGCTCAGACTTCACGGATTTATTATTCCCTTTATCATCAGGAATCCCGATAGATTTTAATTGGCCAACTAAACCATCGTAACGGCCACCGGCACAAACGGTCGCTTGGCTACCAAGCTTATCAGTGACCCACTCAAATACGGTTTTATTATAGTAATCAAGACCACGTACTAAATGCGGATTAATCTCAAACTCAATTCCAAGTGCGGTCAGATACGCTTGCACTTGTTCAAAATGCGCTTTACTTTCGGCACCCAAAAACTCGGCAAGCTTTGGCGCCTCTGCCAATAGCGCTTGGGTACTCGCCTCTTTACTGTCTAAAATACGTAATGGATTGGTCGTCAAGCGGCGTTTACTGTCTTCATCTAGCTGCTCTTGTTTGTCAGTTAGATATGCAACCAATGCTTCACGGTAAGCATGACGCTCATCAAGCTCACCCAAGCTATTAAGCTCTAAGCGCATCTCATCTTTTAGACCAAGCTCTTGCCACATCAAATGCGTCATAGCAATCAGCTCGGCATCAGCATCCGGTAACGCACTACCAAAACTTTCGACACCCAATTGATGGAACTGGCGGTAGCGACCTTTTTGTGGACGCTCATAGCGAAACATCGGGCCTATATACCAAAGTTTCGGCGTATCACCGCGCAATAAATTGTGCTCAATCACCGCGCGTACTGCCCCTGCCGTGCCTTCTGGGCGCAATGCCAATGGCGTTGGCGGCTCAGACTTATCGGTAAAGCTATACATCTCTTTTTCGACGATATCGGTTGCGCCGCCGATAGCACGCGCAAACAAGTCGGTTTGCTCAACGATAGGCAGACGAATATGCTCATAACCGTATCTGCCCAATACATCTGCCAACATCGACTCTAAGTGCAGCCATTTTGTAGACTGCTCAGGCAAAATATCATTAAACCCTTTGATTGCTTTAATCATAGTACGGTCGCATCCTTAAATTTTTAACAAGCTATCTCTAATACTTTTTATTAATAATCGCGCTTTATTTTAATCAGAAAATACATCAGGGTGACGACTTATTTTACGCGAATGATTTCATTCTCACGTTTTTTCGCCAAATCTTCGGCATGCGCACGTACCATGCCTTCGATTTCATCAACCAAATTATTGGTATCAATCAAATGGCTTTTTTCGCCCATACGGTAGACCAGTGATTTTGGTGCCGCGCCGACAATACCAATGTCTGCTTCTTTCGCTTCGCCCGGACCATTTACCTTACAACCAATCACCGACAAATTCATCGGCTCACGGATATCTTCTAAACGCGACTCTAATGCGGTCATTACTTTAATCACATCGAACTCTTGGCGCGAGCAGCTTGGACAAGCGATAAAGTTAACACCATTTGAGCGGATATTGAGCGACTTTAAAATATCAAAGCCGATTTTAATTTCTTCTTCTGGCTCTGCTGCCAAGGAGATACGAATGGTATCGCCGATACCGTCTAATAACAGCCCGCCTAAGGCAATGGCAGATTTCACCGCGCCAGTACGATACACGCCCGCTTCAGTGACGCCTAAATGCAGCGGATTATCAATCTGCGCAGAAATCAGACGATAGGCATCTAAAGTCAAAAATACATTACTGGCCTTTACCGAGACTTTGTATTGATCAAAGTTTAAACGCTCTAATATATCGATATGGCGCATCGCTGATTCAAGCATCGCCTCACCAGTTGGCTCGGTATATTTACGCTGAATGTCTTTTTCTAATGAGCCGGCATTAACGCCAATACGAATCGGAATATTATAATCTTTGGCGCAAGCGACCACTTCGCGGACTTTGGCGTCGCTACCGATATTACCCGGGTTAATCCGCAGACAATCGGCGCCCGCTGCTGCAACCGCTAGGGCGATTTTATGATCGAAATGTACGTCTGCGATAAGGGGTACACTAACCCGCTTACGAATCTCGGCAAAGGCGTTGACGGTGTCCATCGTCGGTGTCGACACGCGCATTAAATCCGCACCCGCTTCGACGCAGCGCTCAATTTGGGCAACGGTCGCTTCTACGTCACAAGTATCGGTATTGGTCATGCTTTGCACACTAATCGGTGCATCGCCGCCGATTGCGACATCACCAACATATATTTTTTTGGTAAGACGACGGTTAATAGGCGCTGACGTTGACATAGACAAACCCTTTCATTGGAACAAATTGGAACGAATTAAAACTGAAACTTGGAAACCAACATTACTTTTAAAGCTAACAGCTTGTTAAGAACAATCGTTTTGTTAAGTTTAATAGCTGTTAAATATTAAGGTGCAAGCTCAAAACTGGCCTGCGTACCTGTAGCATAACTGTCTAACGCCACCGCTTCTTCATTAAGCATTAAGCTGACATTTTTGACATTATCAATCTGTACGTTAAAAGGTGGTGTACCTGATAACTTATAATCGCCAGCAGTTTGCGAGCCATTCATCAGATTGCTACCCGAGGCATCGGTAATCACCACAACAGCGGCATCGGTCAGCTTCACGTCGAGCGTAGCGGCAGCTGTACTTTCACCGCCCAAATTCAGCGCCGAGCCAGACGCACCAACGCCATTACTATCAACATCAATCGCTGCGCCTTGCGCTTGCTCTAGTGCTGAGATATCTTCGCTGGTCGTTACTGGCTGCTCATTATTGTCTTTACTGGCGTTAGACACCATGCGAAATAAGAAAATCGCTAAAATAATAACGCCAATCACGGCGATGATTAATAAGGGATTAAAACGAATGCGATTGTGAGTATCGCGCTGCAACGTACCCATCGGGCGTAGTGGCGACTCAATATTCTGAGGAGCGCGCGCTTTTAGCTCATTAGGGTAAGCGGCATCAAAGCTGCTCGCTACTTTTACGGGATCCAAACCCAAAAACTTGGCGTAGTTAATCGCAAAACCGCGTGCAAACGCCGCTTGTGGTAAATCCGCAAAATTCTCATTTTCGAGCGCTTGTAAATGACGTTTTAAAATAAATAATTCGGCAGCAGCTTCTTCTAAACTGACTTGTTTGGTTTTGCGGGCTTGCTGCAACATGGCACCAAATGATCCCTGAGCGTTAGATTGTGTGTTTGATGATGGGGTGGTCATTTCCATGGTGCCTCTGGATTATTAAGCCAAATCTTAAGTTGTTTTGCTTCATCGCTTAGTGGATAAGCGGATAAAAGCTGCTGAGCCAATTGCTGGCGCGTTGCTATGTTATTTTGTGCCGCGGCAAGTTTGATACCCTGTAATAGCAGACGCGGGCTAATACCCTGTCCTTGTACCAGTAGCAAGGTTTCATCATAGAGCCTTTGAGCCTGCTGTACCCGTTGCTGCTCAAGTAGCAAATCAACCAGTTCAATATGCGCAATCACACTATTACGGTTGCCATCTAAAGCGCGTAAAAATGCTTTGGCAGCGGCTGGATGATCATTGAGCTGAAGGTAGGTACGCCCTAAATTCTCTAACGCCCCAATTCGGCCTTCGTAGCCAAGCGCCGCCCCTGCAATCTCAAACTGCTCCGCCGCCTCTTTATAGCGCTTCATTTGCGACAAATAAACGCCGTAATTATTGTGCGCTTGATCAAAATCTTTATCTAGCATAATGGCTTTTTTAAAGTATTGATCGGCTTTTGCAAGATTTAGGCGACTGCCCTCTTGCTGCAACAAAATGCCCATCATATCATAGGCAGGCGCATAACGGCTATCGGCAGCAAAGGCTTTTTCAAGTTGGCGCTGGGCGGTATCGAGCTCATTTTTGCGGATATATTGTGCAGCAAGTGACGTGCGAACGCGAGCAATTTCTTGCTGATCTAAATTACGATTGTCGCTCGGTCGCGTCGATGTTTGATAAGGTGTATTACCAATCAAATCTGTGGTCGTCGTACTTTGACAACCGCTTAATAACAAAGCACTTAACGCACTAGCTAACAAAATAGCTTTCGCGCCGCGCGTTTGGGCAATACTAACAGCTGATTGCTGCGCTGGTTGAGAGGATAAGGTTTGATATTTGAACTGACAAAGAGTTTTTAAAGTCATCATAGCCGCCATCATAAAACTGTGGGTCAATGCGTTCGATCATCGAGGCATCAGTTTAATGGATTTAGCACCCATAAGTACAATTTAGTTGATATTAATTATACTGCTCTTTATTATTGATGTCCGTAACTACATTTTATTACCATTCTGAGATAAAAACGACAGATAAGCAATTCAATTCATTGCCTTACCTACTCACTTTTCAATCAGCAAATATTTAATCCTAACTTCCTAACTTTAGACAATAAAAAAAGCATTAAATACTTTCTCGATCTTTAATACTTTGCTGCCACGCTGCTGAACGACGCGTTCTATCCGCCACTTGTCCAACCAATTGACCACAAGCGGCATCGATATCATCACCGCGCGTTTGGCGAATGGTACACACAAAACCCGCTTGGCTTAAAATATCGCTAAAGGCATGAATGCGGTTATTGCTCGATTTATCATACGGCGCATGCGGGAACGGGTTAAACGGAATCAGGTTAATCTTACTTGGTAAGTCTTTTAATAATGCCACCAGCTGATGGGCGTGCTCATTGCTATCATTGACGCCATCAAGCATGACATATTCAATCGTGACATGCTTTTTATGACGCGGATTGACATCATAAACATAGTTTTTTGCCGCGGCAATCAGCTCATCTAACGGATATTTTTTATTAATCGGCACTAGCTCATTACGTAGTTCATCGTTTGGTGCATGCAAGGATATCGCCAATGCCACATCAATATCTTGCGCCAATTGGTACATTTTTGGCACCACACCTGAAGTCGATAGCGTCACACGGCGTTTTGATAAACCGTAAGCATGATCGCTTAGCATCAGCTCCATCGAGCCAACCACGGGTTTGTAATTTAATAAAGGTTCACCCATACCCATCATCACAACGTTGGTGACGTTATTTTCCCATAAACTATGGTCAACGTTTTCCAAACTGTCATTGTCATCGCTCATATAAGAGGCGTTCGCCACCCATAATTGGCCGATAATTTCGGCAGGCGTTAAATCACGCTCGAAACCCTGCTTACCAGTACTGCAAAAACTACAGTCTAGCGCGCAGCCGACTTGTGAGGAGATACAAAGAGTCTTACGGCCGTTTAGTTTGCTATCATCGGCCGGAATCAATACCGTCTCGACCAATGAGCCACCCGTGACTTCAAAGACCCATTTACGCGTACCATCATCGCTATACTGACGATGAATCACTTTTGGCGGCGTGACACAAGCATGGGCTGATAATTTATCACGCAAGGATTTGCTCAAATTAGTCATTTGCTCAAAATCGGTCACCCCATGCTGATAAATCCATTTAATCACTTGCGTCGCACGAAACGGCTTTTCGCCAATACTTTTGAAATAATCGGCCAGTTGTGCTTGCGTCATGCCCAATAAGTTGGTTTTTGCTTGTGCTTCATCGACAAGCTTGATGCTATTGGCAGGCTTTTTAGCAGTCTGTGCTGGGATATGTTGGATAGGAGTTTCGAGAGTGGACATAATAGGTAACCTTTTTGCAGCCACTAAAATAAGCGCTGCAATTATTGAGATGGGCGTTGCCAGTTAATCATACATCTGATGTATGTATGCATAAGCAATCCGTTATGAGCGCATTTTTATCCGCTTCTTTTATCAAAATATCTATAAACACATAAATTTTATAAAAACATCATGACAATATGCTGATAAGGGATTGATAATGCTCGTAAAACTAATAATGAGGCAGATCTTTAAGAATTTCAATATAGAATCAAACTATTATAGCTAAAACGGCTTATACCAAAAGATATAAGCCGTCTTGCTACACTAATTATCGATAACCAGCATCAAAGCGATTATCAATAACTGCTGCTATTAACGCGTACGTGCACAAACTTCATCTTCATTGAAGAAGTAGCTGATTTCACGTGCTGCTGATTCAGCTGAATCTGAACCATGAACGGCGTTTTCATCGATGCTGCTAGCGAAGTCAGCACGGATAGTGCCTTCAGCGGCGTCTTTTGGGTTAGTTGCACCCATGATTTCACGGTGCTTAGCGATTGCGTTTTCGCCTTCTAGCACTGATACCAATACTGGACCTGACATCATGAAAGATTTTAGGTCGTTGTAAAATGGACGCTCAGCGTGCTCAGCGTAGAAACCGCCTGCTTTTTCATCATCAAGTTGTAGCATTTTAGCGGCAACAATTTTTAGACCCGCTTTTTCAAAACGTTCGTAGATAGCGCCGATGTGGTTGCCAGCTACTGCGTCAGGTTTGATGATAGATAAAGTACGTTCGTTAGCCATGAAAAGCTCCTAATAGATGAGGGGTTAAAAAATTGAACTAAAATAAGGCATGGAATAGTAAAGAGGTGGTTTTATCAATAACCACTCATTTTATCTCAGCCCACCATGTTGACTTGGATTTATTGAAATGACTCATGATTTATCAATATGAAAATATGAATTCAAACAACATTGGACACCAACACAGGATTGTTGCCTATTATAATGATTGAGCCTGTAAATGATAGCGTTAATTACGCTAAGCGCTCAGAAAATTAAGGTTTAAAAAAGCTTTAAAATTGCTATGCTTTAGAAAAGCACTATTTTAAAGCTTACTGATATATTTAAAGTTTACTGCTATAAAGGCAAGACAAATACCATTACAATCGCTTTTATAACCATACGTTTAGCCAATTACTCTCCTAAACGACTGTCTCGACAGCTGCCAGCATTACATTCACGTACACGATCATTTAAGAAATTGACCCGTTTGGTAGTAATACGGGTAGCGCAGTCCATATTGACATAAAAACCATCTTCATCATGATAGCTGCATTGATCATTTCGGTCACGCATCCAAGCAAGTTGCCCACGTTTAAGTATGGTTTTTTGCTGGCTATTTAAAACTTTATTTAGCTTGGTATAAGAGTTATTAAGCTCTTTATCGGCTTCTAGGTATACTTTAGTTAAGCAATAAAGACCGTCAAAATCATTGATGGGTTTATCACAATTTTGGGCGCCCCAAGACAGCATAGGAAACATAAAAGCTGCCGACGTTAGCAGCGCTAAAACTTTTTTGCCTATAGAGTGCTTGATAACAGTCGCTTTCATCACGTTTTCCTTTTCATATATTGATAAAGTTACATTCATTTATAACATAATATACCAATTAAACCAGAATAATGTTAGCAATTTCCCTCTTTATACTATTTTTCTTATCACAGGTTATGCAATCGCCAGATATCTTGATTTTTTATCGTTAGAAATTAATAGTGATTAACACTTTTTATCATTTGGCATTAATAATAGTTCACATAATAGAAAATGATGAGACATTACTCACAAGATAATACTCATAAATAAAACCCCAATGCTCAGCATTAGGGTTTTATGAATGACTTATAATAGAGCTGTTTTACTAATTAAGCATCATACGGATCGCGCAATACAATCGTTTCTTCACGGTCAGGACCGGTTGAGATGATATCAACTGGACAACCAATCAACTCTTCGATACGTTTGATGTAAATCTTGGCGTTTTCTGGTAGGTCATCATAGCTTGTGATACCAACGGTTGACTCGCTCCAGCCTTGTAGGGTTTCGTACTTAGGCGTGACTGACTCATAGAATTCAGCATCATGCGCGCCAGCACACTCCGTCTCAGGTAAGTTATAACCAACACCGATTAATAGCTCTTCTAATCCATCTAATACGTCAAGCTTGGTTAGACAGATACCAGACATAGAGTTCAGTACCACAGCACGGCGTAATGACTCAGCATCGAACCAACCACAGCGACGCGCGCGACCGGTAGTTGCACCAAACTCATGACCAACTTTGGCCAAATGCGCCCCAACATCATCAAACAATTCAGTTGGGAACGGACCGCTACCAACACGCGTGGTGTAAGCTTTAGTGATACCTAATACATAGTCTAAATACAATGGACCAATACCAGTACCAGTCGATACACCGCCCGCAGTGACGCTTGAGCTGGTCACAAACGGATAAGTACCATGGTCGATATCAAGCAAGGTACCTTGCGCGCCTTCAAACATTAGGTTTTTACCAGCAAGACGTAGCTGGTTTAGATCTTCGGTCACATCGGTAACCATGCCTTTGATTTCTTCGCGCCACTCTTGGCAAAGCTTAAAGGTTTCATCAAAATCAATGGCATCAACTTTATAGTACTGAGTCAGTTGGAAGTTATGATATTCAATTAAATTACGTAGTTTTTCTTCTAAGTCATCACGGAACAAGTCAGCAAGTTTAATTGCACGGCGCGCAACTTTATCCTCATAAGCGGGACCAATACCGCGACCTGTGGTACCGATTTTGCCCGTGCCGCGCTTAGCTTCGCGTGCTTGGTCAAGCGCCACGTGATAAGGCATAATTAATGGACAGTTTGGTGAAATACGTAGGCGCTCACGAACTGGAACGTTCTTGTCTTCTAGAGCTTTCATCTCTTTTAATAGAGCGTCAGGTGCAAGCACCACGCCGTTACCGATGAAGCACGTTACGCCTTCACGTAAGATACCTGATGGAATTAGATGTAAAACGGTGGTTTTGCCATCGACAACTAAGGTGTGACCGGCATTATGCCCGCCTTGGAAACGTGCAACGGCTGCGGCTTTTTCGGTCAGTAAATCAACGATTTTACCTTTACCTTCATCGCCCCATTGGCTACCCAAAACTACGACATTCTTACCCATGATTAATCCTTACCTTTATGTATTGAGGTGTGTGCAATAACGGTTTAAAACTGAATTTACGCTAAAAAAATATAGTTAGAATACATTCTTTAGCATTTTAATGATTCAGTCATTTAATAATATTTCTTGAAATAGATTGTAAATTCAAATATAGCTTTTAAGATAAAATGGCACTTAAGAGTAAACAGCTTTTAAGCTCAAACGGTCTCTAACTGCCACCCATTATCTACGAAGTTTAAACGGTGCGTCAGCGCTGCTGGACGGTCATCAGCCGTTAATGGCATAGTGACACGATAACCTTGCTGACGTAAGCTTGTGACCTGTTGCAATAGATTCTGCATTTGCGTTTTATCAGTATCAGCCTGCTGTAACGCTTGATAGTCAACCAATACAATAATCGGTGACTCAAGCTGCGTATGCGCCAGCAAACGGCTGACATCCATACTAAAGCCTGTCGCTTGACGGGGCTGCTTTACGCTTAATTGACCAACACTTTGCATACCATCAAAACGCCCACCACGTACCAGCGGCTGGGTTTCACTATTGATATAGCCGTTAAAGATAATACCGGTATGATAATGATAGCCCGACAGTTCGGTCACATCGATACTGACTGGCGTCTGCCACTGCGTTTCTAAATGAGTCTTTAGACGTTGCAACTCATCGACAGCCGTCACGATGTGTGTATCTTGCTTAGCAGTATTTGACAGCGTGTCTAATAACTTTGCCATATCATGACCAAAGCGCGCCAATGCGTAAAAATCATTACCCATTGTCAGTAGCTGACAGACACGTTTTAGCTCAGGTAAATTCTTATTGGCATAAAGATGCATCAACTGCTCGGTGTCATTATCCGACAACTCAGCCAATGCTGCCAAACGCTTAAATATCGCCACATGACCCAAGTCAATATGTAGCGCTGCACTCATATCCAAGCTATTTACCATACTAAATAGCACATCTATCAGCTCGATATCAGCTGCAAGCTCGCCGCAACCAAATATCTCCGCACCGAGTTGTAGCGGTGTACGTGAGCCAAAGAGCCCTGAAGGCAAAGTATGAATGACGTCGCCTGCATAGCAATAACGCGCAATACCATGACCGCCGTGATGGGCATCAATACGCAAAATCTGCGGCGTAATATCGGCGCGCACGCCCATCAAACGACCAGTCAGCTGATCAATAATCTTAAAGGTTTGACGTTTTAAATCTTCTGAAGCTTCACTCAACAACGATTCGGTAAACTCAATCATCGGCGGATTGACCAACTCATAGCCATGGCTAATAAGCTGCTGGATCAATTGATGTCTCAGCACTTCTTGTTTATGGGCATCTTCAAACAGCACATCGACAACCCCATCAGGCAGCAGCCAGCTGTTATTGGCAACGTCACTGGCAAAGTTGTTGAGATATGGCAGACCATTAGCGGCAGCACGGTTATCAGCAGGCTGGGTCGCCGCTGGTTTTGTCGTATTTGACTGGGCAGGTTTTGCAAAATCAGAACTGACAGACACAATGAATCCTTGTTTGGCGTAGCGCTTACCAAAAACGCGGTACTGATGCGGTACTAAAAAGTCGTATTCATAATGGCAGTGATATAAGGCGTTTTGTATTTTTGACGCGCAACATCACCGACCCAATTATCTATAAGCAAACTAGGTGACCGCAAAAGGGTGAGTAATAAGTATAAGTTAGGATGATAAGACGAGTATCTTTATGCGCTAAAATTTATGCGATAGAAAACTATGATAAATAATCAAGGCACTTTATGCTTTAGTTTAGCATAGCAGTCAAGCTTCGCCTAGTGACAATTGAACCCAATTGCCATCTAATTATTTTTCAAACGCATGATGTATTAAACTCATTATCTCCTAAACTTATTCTTTAACAAAGAAACAGCCTGTCTCATAAACCGTACTTAAACCTTGTAAAGCGTTTACCATCTGTTGCTTGATAACGTCTTACCGCTAGACTCATGTTACACTAAAGCATATTTTTATCTCGGAAAGTCTTATGTCATCTGATTACCACCCAAATCCTGCCATCAACCAAACCAACGTCCTTGGCACTGCCCTTGCCAGCTGTTGTTTTGACCCTATTACTGGCTATTACCGCAATGGCTTTTGTCATACCGGTAACCATGACGTCGGTCAGCATACCGTCTGCGCGAAGATGACCAGTGAATTTTTAAACTTTTCTGCCAGTCGTGGTAATGACTTGATTACGCCGCTGCCTGAGTATGGTTTTTCTGGCCTGCAACCTGGTGATTACTGGTGTATCTGCGCGCTACGCTGGGTTGAAGCATTAGACTTCGACATTGCCCCGCAGATAAAGCTCGAAGCCTGTCACGAAAGCTTATTAAGCTTGGTGGATATCGACACGCTAAAACGCTATGCATTGTAGTTTGCAGAGAAGCAATATAAAAAAGGTGAGGGACATAAATTAATAGGCTAAAGATGTTTTAGCCCATGTCATTTTCACGTTTATTTAACATTTATTTAATATTAGCCACCGACTAAAGGATAAGGTATGAACCAAGATGATGACCTGATTGTCAAACCGACAACGCGTATCACACCTGACTCTAATGTCAGCCTTATCGACACCAGCATGGGCGATGAGCGCTCTTATTTAGACAATTATGCCAGCTACGACAGCTATATTTATGGCGATGCCGATGCGACGGTCGAAGATACGATTGAGACCATGACCGTCTATGACCCCGACTCTGAGCGCTATGAAGATATCGACTTATCGAGCGATGATGAAGTGGTCAATTGCTATGCCTACTCGCGTAAAACGGGCGAAAAAGTCAATAAGATCGGCCTAAATGACGTCAGTCGCGCTTTAAGTAATAGCGGGCAGTTTATTTGGCTGGGTCTTTATGACCCCAGTTTAGAGACCATGGTAAAAGTTAGAGATGCCTTTGAGCTGCACGAACTAGCCATTGAAGATGCCTTTGCTGACCATCAGCGCGCAAAAGTAGAAAACTATGACAATGACATGATATTTGTGGTGCTACGAACTGCCAAACTGGAAGACAACGTCATTCGCTACGGCACCACGGCGATATTTATGGGCAAAAACTATCTGATTACCATTCGTAATGGGCCGTCGAACTCTTATGCGCCGGTGCGCGAACACTGTCATCGCCGCCCAGAAAAGCTGCGCATGGGGCCTATCTTTGTCCTGCATGCCATACTCGATTTTATCGTCGATAACTATATGCCGATTACCGATCGCTTAGGCAGTTATCTGCGTGAGCAAGAACGTAACATTTTTACTTATGAGTTTAATAAAGAAACGCTTAGAAATCTGTATGAATTAAAATCCCAGCTGGTGCATATGCGGGCGGTGATTTTACCGGTACAAGATATCTGTAGTTTCTTTATTAATCACAATAAAAGCGACTTAATCTCGCCGTTTTCTCATGCTGCTAAACCTTATTTTCGTGACGTCAATGACCATTTACTGCATTCTTTAGA
Source organism: Psychrobacter sp. SHUES1 (assembly GCF_001652315.1). Lineage (NCBI taxonomy): Bacteria > Pseudomonadati > Pseudomonadota > Gammaproteobacteria > Moraxellales > Moraxellaceae > Psychrobacter > Psychrobacter sp. SHUES1. The sequence goes on from NZ_LXWA01000072.1 coordinate 17,106, forward strand.
TGCGATTAATGGCTTAAATGAAATGCTTAGCGTGGTCATGAATACTTACCTCGCCATGGTAAATATGGGACAGAATGAGGTGGTCCGTAAACTTGCTGCTTGGGCTGGTATTTTGGCCGTACCGACAGCAATTGCTGGTATCTATGGCATGAACTTTGATTTTATGCCTGAGCTGCATTGGCAGTATTCTTATCTGGTTATCATGGCAGTTATTATCTCGTTATGTAGCTTTTTATACTTTAACTTTAAACGCTTGGGTTGGCTATAATTTAAGAGCATTTCAAAAAAAAGGGCTGCCATTTAATTGGCAACCCTTTTTTATTAAAAACCATTTATTCGCAGCAATTTATTGAAAGCCATTCAACAATGATGTTTTTTGAAAAGACCTTATTTACGATAAGGCTTACTATCAACGCTTGGCAGATGATGCTCGGTACTTCTTATTTGATGATCATCCAAATAATCTTCTGGTCGCCCAAACATCTTCGCCGTCCACGTTAATATTACAATCGACGCACTCAGTACCATAATGGCAAAGGAAATCGTTGCCAATAGCCAAAGATGGAAGTTATCGGATACCGCTTGTACATCAACCACCAAATGGCGTGATAAAGCGGTAATGGCAATAAATATCAAAAACTGCACCGGCAAACGATGAGTTTTAAAATAAATCCCAATCATGGCGAGCAGTTCAAGATAAATAAACAGCAATAAAATATCTTTTAAATCTGCTGAGCCTTTTTGCACAATAGAAAAGAACTCTTTGCCCGCCGTCCAAACGACCACCACGCTGATTAAGAATAAAATAATATAGTGGCAGATATCGACAAACTCACGGCCGATATGCTGCATGCGCTCATGGATACCCATATTGGATTTTGCTACATCGATAGCATTGCTTTGATAGGCTTTATTATTTTTCTCTGTCGATAGCTGTTCAGATTGCTGTTCTGGTTTTTGCTCTGACAGCGGCTTCATTAGCTGACTGCACTGTTGTCTAAACCAGCAGATTTTTCGGCCGCATCAACGGTTTGGCGAATAAGCGTATTAATGGTCATAGGGCCAACGCCACCTGGAACTGGTGTATAAGCACTAGCGATATTTTCTACGCCTTGCAACTCGATATCACCGACGCCGCCATTATCCGTTGGATGGAAACCTGCATCGATCACCACCGCGCCTTCTTTAATCCATTCCGCTTTAATCAGCTCAGGCACACCCACTGCGCCAACGACGATATCAGCGCGTTTAATATGCGACTCTAAATCTTGCGTTCTTGAATGGCAAATCGTTACCGTGCAGTTGGCATTCAATAGCATCATCGCCATTGGTTTACCCAAAATGGCACTACGCCCTACGACCACGGCTTCTTTGCCAGCAAGCTCAATATTATGATGCTCTAGTAAATGCATGATACCTTGCGGCGTACATGAGCCATAAGCGGACTGCTGCATCGCCATACGACCAAAGCCAAGGCAGGTCACACCATCGACGTCTTTTGCCAAGTCAATCTGCTCAAAGCAAGCACGCTCATCGATATGAGCCGGTACTGGGTGCTGCAGCAAAATACCATGCACGTCTGGATTGCTATTTAGCTCATCTATTTTTGCCATCAGCTCTGCAGTCGTCGTCGCACTTGGCATTTCAACGCGTATAGAGTCCATGCCGACACGCTTACACGCATTGCCTTTCATACGTACATAAGTCGCAGAAGCAGGATCGTCACCGACCAATATCGTCGCGAGGCTTGGAGTACGGCCTGTTTTCGCTTTAATAGCGTCTACACGCGCACTCAGTTGCTGTTCTATTTGTTTAGCAAGTGCTTTACCGTCCAAAACGGTAGCAGATCCTTGGGCAGTTGACGTAATAGACGCAGTTGACATAGTAACTCCAATAAAGGGTGCGATAAAAAATAGGGTGCGATAAAAATAAAGACAGCGCCTGCAAGTTTTTGCATGCCTGTCTTATGCTCGGTCAATTCTTTTTGACCGTTGATCGAGACTATATTGTACCTGTCTGAGCTAAGAAATCCTAGCGCCCTATTAACAGTCCTTACTTTAAAATCTGTAAACTCACTATAAAAAATCGGCCTATTAGGGCGTGTATAGAATTCAAATGAGTGGCAACCAGATAAAGACACAAGCAAGCATTACCGCTGCTGCATAGCTATCTTTGAGCTTATGATATCGCGTGGCAATGCCCCTAAAATGTTTCAACCTAGCAAAAGCGTTTTCTACCAAGTGACGGCAACGATACAAATACCAGTCTAGTGTGTCATTGTTGCTGTTTTTAGAGTTCGACTTAACGGGTATGAC
>NZ_LXWA01000073.1:0-19015 GCF_001652315.1 Psychrobacter sp. SHUES1
ATCCTTTTATGCGTCTCATTAATAGCGTCTTGTAGTCTCATAGTAAAATAGCCCATCTACTTATTAGATGGGCTATTTTATTACTTTTATTGAGTTTTTGCCTTAACTGACTGGCATTAGCCATCTGGCTGCCTTTTTTATTGAGAATATATTGGAGGATTCTCTTTAAAATTGATTTCGCTAATTATAATTTATAGCGCTTGCGTTGGCTCGGTATCTTCTTCGCTTTCTGATAACGCTTCTTCTTGTAGGGCTGCTTCTTCATCTAGCATAGCTTGCTGCAAATCTTGTTGTTGCATCGCTGCTTCATCATCTTGCATGGCTTGTTGTTGCATTGCTGCTTCTGGATTTTGCATTGCGGCTTGTTGTGCCTGCATGTCTTCTTGCATGGTATTTTGAATTGTCGCTTGCTCAGCTTGTAGCTCAGTAGTCATTGGCTGTTGGCTAGCAAGATTATTAACCTGTGCTCTTTTGATCGTTTGAGTTTCGCTTAACTGAAATGGATTAGAGTGATCGGCTGCGACTTCATTTGTAGGAGTGCCTTCAGATTCGAGGGTGGTTGCAGTGGCTGCATCTTCTACTGCTTCGCTATCAGTAGGGGCTGCCATAGCCAAACTTGGGATAGTGAGCGCTGCGCCCATAAGTAACGATAAAGATAGAGTACTTTTTTTCATTAATCCATTCCTTAATTTACAATCTTATAATGTCAGTTTAAGGGGTTTTAAACTTGACGCTTATATTGAGTATTGTTGTATAAAATAAAATTGCTATACCAATTCATTTAGTATTTCGCATTTATATATTTAATATATCTAACATTAAACCTATAGACAAAATAAAATCATGATAACCATTGAACGATTATCATGATTGATTTGGTTAAAGAGTTTTATAAGCTGAACTGGGTCAGTGATAAAAATCTAATAGGAGAATAGCAACTAAATAAGCATGGGTTCAGTAGCGCATCGATTAAAACTCTCACAGAGCGGTGTATGTAAGTGAGTTTGTGCAACTATTGTAGCGTTATTGTCAGGCTCGACAAAAGGAAAGCAAAAAAGACATTTTGCTTTCCTTTCTAATTTTAAAGACCGTATGGTTAATACTCAATTATCAACATTCTATTCAACGATCACATATTTACCGGTTCTTGGATCGACCACGCGTTGCTGGGTATTATTGTCCGGCACGCGAATCACAGGAAAGGTTTGGCTGATTTCGGTATCTTCAAGGACGCTGCTATCTGCTTCTTCACCAACGATGACGGCACGATTAGCTCCATCTTCTACCGCAATTACTGTACCGTTTGCGGTATTCACCCGTTTAATTTGGTCTTCTGGCGCAATGATGACTTCTTTTACACGATACTTAGCAGGGCGGATAACGCGGGTAGTTTCGACAACGACTGGCTCCATACTGCGCTCTTCAGTGATGGCAACTTGAGGTTCTGGCGCTGGCGCTTCAGTTTCTTTAGCACCGCCTACAACAGGGGTAGGAAATTTAGCGCCAAAGTGGTTATCGCACTGCTGCATGCTGAGTCGTACCGGATTACCGGCTTTGTCCATATAGACGTTGACGGGCATATCAGCAGCAATAGGCACGTATTTACCCACTAAAGGACCTGAGACACCATAGCGGCCGTTTGACTGTCCAACGCCCAAATCACAAGCACCGGCTGAATAATCACTGGCTTGTAAATTATTACTATTGAACACGGTTTGAGGAATCATGACCTCAGACAAACGCATTTTTTTAATCGATGCTTCGCCTGCCTGCATCTTTGGTTTTTGGTAAGTATAAGGCGTATAAAATTTTGCCGAACCATCTTTGACCGCCATGACACATTCATCGTAGCTGTCGTAACCAACGTTACCATGGTTATCAGTCGTCATACCAGCGTTGGCGGTACTCGCAAACATGGTGACACCGGATGTCAAAACTGCGGCTGTTAATACATTTAATTTCATAGTCATTCCCTCTTAGTTGTTATTAATGTAGTTATTGTTAATATGTCTCTTTGGGCTCATTGAACTTAGGCTTGGTCTACAAAGTCCGTGCCATAACCTGTTTAATCCTACGTGAGTTGTAGCAATATGGCTGTGACATTAGTCTGGAAATGTGTAGCTTAATGTATTGAAAAAGGGCAAAGGGGCAACATCGTTTACCAAAGAAATACGCTTTTATCGTTTATTAACATTTGTCTAAAACTTGAAGAGTAACGAGGTAAAGAATATAAGTAATAAAAAACCGCCTCTTGCTACCAAGAAGCGGTCGTTACTGGCTTAGTTAAAGTCATACTCAATTAGCTAAATCTTGTTTTAATCTTAACTATAGTTACTATTAATCTTTTACTACTTCAAAGCTGAGACCAGAATGTTCCTCTAAACGTTCAATTAAGCGATCACCCATCGCCGAAGCAGGCGTCCAAAAACCACCGCCGACGTCGTCTTTACTGATATCTTGCGCGAGACATAAAGCTGCCTGCGCCAACATACGCGAGGTGCTGCCGTAACCAGGGTCTTTATCGCCAGTCACTTTGGTATTGATGGTATCGTTGTTGGCAGTTTCACCAAACAAGCGAATATCAAAGTAGCCGTTTTCTTGTTCTTCTTTAGAAGGACCTGAGCCAGATTTAGGCAGCACATGTTTAGATAACAGCTCGCGACTTGGTTTAATCATCATGGCGGTGGCAAAACCCATTAAGCCTGCGCTCATCGCGTAGCTTGATAATTTACCTTTTACGCCGTCTTTCATCCACATCGCTTCGTCATACTTAAAGTCGCGACCATATTCATAGCCAAGCAGCTGGTTACTGCGATGCACAATGCGAGTATTGATGCTGGCCATGACAAATGGTGCCAGCCAGCGTTTGTGCTTGTCATCGTATTCTGGCTTGCTGACATTATCTTGGCGCACGTTTGGTGCATCTTTGTCGTCGTTGAGCAGATAAGGGTTTGCCACTTGCTTACGGCGTGATTTGTCTTGACCAACTTCTTCAAAAATCGTCGCCATCGACGCAATCGTGCCGCCAGATAAACCACCTTTTGCCGCTTTGACGCGCATATGAATCACATCACAAGCGCGACCGAATTTTTCTTGTGCTTGCTGCTGAGTAAAGTAAACGCCCAAATCCGACGGAATAGAGTCAAAGCCGCATGAGTTGACGATACGCGCGCCGCTTTGCTTGGCGGCGTCCTGATATTTATCCATCATATCTTTGATGAATATCGCTTCGCCAGTCAGATCGACATAATCGGTGCCATTATTAGCGCAAGATTTAATCAATGGCTCACCGTATTTTAGGTAAGGGCCAACGGTTGAGATAATAACTTGGGCTTGTTTGGTCATCTTATCGAGGCTAGCAGCATCGTTACTATCAGCAATGATAATATCGACTTTACTAGCAAGCTTAGACTGTAGCTCATTGAGCTTTTCTTCATCACGACCGGCTATCGCCCACGTGACATTCTCGCCATTTTTATCTTTAGCATTCGATAAAAATTCTGTTAAATAATGCGCCGTAATCTGACCTACAAAACTGGTCGCACCGTACAAAACTACCGCGTAAGGACGCTTCTCACTAGGGTTTGCAGGCTCTTGATTGGTTGATGCTTGTTTTGATGCCGCTGTTTCGTTTGAGTTTTCCGTATTCATAGTTATTTTCCTTATTAAATAGCGATTATTGTGAAATTGCTAAATCGCTGTTTTTATTCATTATGCAACTGACATTAGATATGTAATCTGCAGAAAGTAGCCGATTTAGGTTTATAGCAGATTTTGTCATAAAAATGAGCGAATTTAAGTAACTATTCACTATCTCTACACATAAGTCTTGGAAAGCCAAGTAAAAACTTAAAAATGGTAAGATTTGCTACAAAGTTTACATAACCTATCGACATTATTACCAAAATGAACGTCTTTTAGAAGAAATCATTGCTAATCTATATTTGTACGCAGTAATAAGTTGTATCAAAACAAAAAGAAGATTTTCAGGAAGAAAAGAGTGCAGTGGTAAAACGGTTGATTGATAAATAGGTTATTAATAACCAAAACTACTAGCTGTATATCTAGTTTCTAACCATAATTTGAGGAGAATATTATGTTTCGTTGGGCCATTATTTTTGCGGTAATCGCGTTGATTGCAAGTTTCCTAGGTTTTGGCGGTGTCGCTGGTCTATCGGCAAACTTTGCTTATATCCTACTAGCCATTGCTGTGATTCTATTCATTGTCGCATTTGTTAGTCGCCGTATGTAATAGAGAACAGTGACTGCTTAGGTCGTAATTTTCCATATTGGTAATAAGAAAAAGTCCTCGATTGAGGACTTTTTTTATGGCTAAAATTTGACTATTTTGATTACTTTTGGTACCAAACGTCTTATGCGGTTCTAGAAAGTTTTAGGCTGGATAATATGTTCCATACGTTTTGCAAGGCGAATATCTAGGCTTGTGATACCACCCGTATCGTGCGTGGTCAGGCGGACATCAACAACGTTATAAGTATTACTCCATTCAGGGTGATGTTCGAGCGCTTCGGCATAAAAAGCGGCTTGATTCATAAAGCTCATCGCTTCAATAAAATCGCTGAAATGATAGCTTTTGACGATACTATTGCCGTCGCGCCGCCAGCCAGCCAAGTCTTCCAATTGTAAGTCGATTTGTTGGTTAGATAAACTACTCATGGTGATATCCTTTATTATTATTAGGGAGGGTTATCGGTTTGCGGGTTTTTATTTCACTTTACATATCTTCTCTTGCCCAATGTCATGATAAAAAACACATAGGACAAAAAACCCACCTAATTCTGATTGTCTTTATTACATCATTGCAAGCAAAAATATAATAATTATCGTCAGATAAATAGGAGGGTAGTCGTACGTTTTAGCGCTTAAACCAAGATAAGGCTTTTATAGCATAATTACTACTATATAGTTACTACTATAAAGCTTTATCTATTATTGGCTTGTTTTGTTAAGCTTAAAGCAATCTTTTATATTCAGGGTGTTTATCGATATATGAGGCGACAAACGAGCACTGTGGCACCACTTTTTTGTTATTATCCTGCGCGTAGTTTAAGGCATGCTTAACCAGTGCAGACCCAACACCGCGACCACCCAATTCTTGTGGTACGATCGTATGGTCGTATACCAGTTGATCGCCACGTTCTTGATAGCTGATATAACCCATATGACCGTCGATTGACGTTTCAAAACGCTTGGCTTGCTCATTGTGTACAATATCTAGATTCTGTTTGTCGTTATTACTCATAGAAATTCTCCATTATCGATATTTATAATTATTTCTAGCTTTTAATTAGCTAATTATTAATTAAGTGATCATTATCTATTCACTTTTTAATATCTTATCCTAGGTATTGTGAGCTTTTTTAAATGAATTTTCTAGTCATTTACCGTAAGGCTAGATAGGGCGAATGTTAATAGCCTTACTTTAATTCAAACGTCACGACATGACTTTGTAAGGCGTGATTTCGCATAAAGGTATTGGCAGAGAAAGCTACTAAAACAGACAGCTAAGCGTAAAAAGCCTGCAAAAAAAGTTAAAAGGCATATAAAGACAGGTAAAACAGTCCGTTAGCTTGCAGGGGTTGCGCCACAATGCGATAATGGTAAACAATTTATAACCCTGATTTTTGAGGCGCAGTCCATTTGGCATGATTGCTAAGTCTGGTTTGCACGTCTCGTCTATGCAGTCTATCGGAGTGTTAATGGCTCAATATATCTACACGATGAACAACGTGTCAAAACTTGTTCCACCTAAGCGCGAGATTTTAAAAAACATCAATCTGTCGTTTTTTCCTGGCGCCAAAATCGGTGTTTTAGGTATTAACGGTTCAGGTAAATCAACTTTGCTACGTATCATGGCGGGCGTGGATAAAGACTTTAGCGGCGAAGCGCGCGCGCAAGCAGGTACGAAGGTTGGTTATCTACCGCAGGAACCACAGCTTGATGACAGTAAAGATGTCCGCGGCAACGTCGAAGATGGTATGCGTGAAGCTTTAGATGCGCTGTCACGCCTCGATGCCATTTATGCAGAATATGCTGAACCTGATGCCGACTTTGATAAGCTTGCCGAAGAACAAGGCAAAATGGAAGACATCATTCAAGCATGGGATGCGCATAATTTAAATACCCAGCTAGAAAAAGCTGCTGATGCGCTACGTTTACCGCCATGGGATGCGGACGTTAGCAAACTATCAGGTGGTGAAAAACGCCGTGTGGCACTATGTCGTCTGCTGTTGTCACGTCCTGATATGCTGTTACTTGACGAACCGACCAACCATTTGGACGCTGAATCGGTTGCTTGGCTTGAGCAATTCTTGCAGAACTATAGCGGTACCATCGTCGCCATTACCCATGACCGTTATTTCTTGGATAACGTTGCTCAGTGGATTTTGGAGCTTGACCGTGGCCATGGCTATCCGTACGAAGGCAACTATACGGAGTGGCTCGAGCAAAAGAACACCCGTTTAGAGCAGCAAAATAAACAAGAAGAATCGTTTGCGAAAGCGCTGAAAAAAGAGCTTGAGTGGATTCGTAAAAACCAAAAAGGTCAGCAAGCCAAGTCTAAATCACGCGTGCAGCGTTTTGAGGAATTGAACTCAAAAGAGTTCCAGCAGCGTAATGAGACCTCTGAGATTTATATTCCACCGGGTCCTCGTTTGGGTAATAAAGTCATCGAAGTCAACGATATCTCTAAATCGTTTGGTGATCGTCTGCTTTATGAAAACTTAAGCTTTAACGTCCCAGCAGGCGCTATTGTTGGTATCATCGGTCCAAACGGTGCGGGTAAAACCACGCTATTTAACATGATTACCGAGCGTGATACGCCAGATACCGGCTCAGTCGATTTGGGTGAAAGTGTCAAAGTCGCTTATGTCGGACAGGTACGTGATAACTTAGATGACAAAAAGACTGTTTGGGAAGAAGTCTCTGACGGCCTCGATATCATCAAAGTAGGCGACTATGAAACCCCAAGCCGCGCTTATATCGGCCGCTTTAACTTTAAAGGTTCAGACCAACAAAAGCATGTCGGTCAATTATCAGGTGGTGAGCGTAACCGTTTACAACTTGCTAAGACACTAAAACAGGGCGCTAACGTCTTGCTCCTTGATGAACCATCAAACGATTTGGATATCGAAACCTTACGTGCGCTAGAGGATGCCATTCAAGTATTCCCAGGTACGGTGATGGTGGTGTCGCATGATCGCTGGTTCCTTGACCGTATCGCGACCCATATTTTGGCATTCGAAGATGAAGGCCCAGTTTGGTTCGATGGTAACTATTCTGAGTTTGAAACCTATCGCAAAAAAACCATGGGTGATGATGCCAGTCCGAAGCGTATGAAGTATAAAAAGATTTCTACCTAGAATCTTTGCTAAAAACTTTGTTTGTCATAAGTGTTTTTAGACAATAATTTAGATATAAAAAAAGACCTCTAATCTATTAGAGGTCTTTTTTTACGTTCAGCTTTTACGTTGCTTTATGAACGCTTACGGCCAAACTTACGCTGCTTTTTATTGCTAATTTCAGTAATGGCGTGGGCAATTTCTTCTTCATTGAGGCTCGCCACTTGCTGCAAGATTTGCATCATATCAGGACTCAGGACATATTTTGCATGATGGGCAATATTATCGATACGCTGATCGAAAATTAAGATGCCAGTTTCTTCATCTTTTTGCAGATAATCAAGACGAATCAAGGCACCGATAAAGCTGGTGAATAGCGCACGGTCAAAGAAGTCAGGAATGTCGTCAGCATACAGTACTGATAAACGCTGACCAAGCAAATGACAGAGGTCAACAACTTCGTTTTCGGTTAGATTGCCTGAGCCTTGCTGAGCGAGTAGCGCAAGGGTCATAAAGTAACGCTCAAGGCTTTGTTCAACTGGCGTCGCCAGTACTTGTAGCTGCTGATAGCATTTGCTATTGGTCTCAGGGACGCTCAACATACCATCGCTTAATTCTACAATCAGGCCACTTGCAAGCAGGCTATCGACTTTTTTATTCAGGGTCTCTTGAAGACCATGCGCTGAATAATAGAGGAACAGCTCGCTTTGTAAGAATGGATATAACTGCTCGGCGATACTATTGAGACGGCTGCGCTCAATGCGACCGTTGCGCGCGACCAGAGCGGATAAGAAAGACAATAAAATAAAGACATGCAGGATATTATTGCGGAAATAGCTTAGTAGCGCCGCCTGTTTACCAGCAACCTGGATAATATCACCCAAGATATGCGGTATGCGTTCGATAAGTTTTAGTTTAATACCATAATCGATGATTTGCTGCGGCGTCATATCGGTGATAATCGTATCATCAGAGTAGGGCAAATGCTGAGCCAGACCTTGATAAAGGGCGATTTGCTCACGGCAAATATCTTCATCAAGCGCCGCCTTTGGTGCCGATAATAATACCAATGACAACAGCGACACTGGAGTGATGACCGCCGCCTTATTGATATGCTGCATGACTTTGACGCCGATATTATCCACCATGGCGCTGGTTTTATCATCGAGTGGCGTGTCGGTACGATCGGCAGGTAAGCTGTTGGCCGGCACATCGAATTTTTGCATAAAGTCGCTAAGATGCAGCGGCGTGCCAAAGCTTAAATGTACATTACCAAAGATACGCTCAATCTTACGGCCAACTTTGAGGAGACCTATTAGCGATTCTGACTCTTTTGGCTTGCCTTTTAGCTCGCCCACATAAGTGCCACCCTCCATGATACGCTCGTAACCGATATAGGTCGGTATAAACACCACAGGTTTATTGGTTCGGCGTAACTGGCTATGTACCGTCATCGCTAGCATACCCATTTTCGGTGGCAGCAGTCGTCCTGAACGCGAGCGTCCGCCTTCGATAAAGTACTCAATCGGGGTGTTACGGGTAATCAGCGTGTGCATATATTCACGCAGTACCGCAGTATATAGCGCGTTGCCACGGAAGCTGCGACGAATATAAAAAGCAACCGCGCCGCGCAATAATGGCCCTAATACTGGTACATCCAAATTATCACCTGCGGCAACATAAGGAATGCTTAAGCCGCGCATATAAATGACGTAGGACAGCAGCAAGTAGTCGACATGACTGCGGTGACAAGGCACATAAATAAGCTCATAATCAGCGGCCAGCTCACGTACCCGCTCAAAGTGATGCACTTCTACGCCATCATAAAGCTGCGTCCACAACCACGTCAGGAACTTATAAAAGCCGCGCACGATAGAGTGTGAGTAATCATTGACCATTTCATTGGCGTAGCCTTTGGCTAACATCCGCGCTTCCCGCACACTGGTGCCTGACGCTGCCGCTTCTGCTTCTATTGCATGTTTGATAGCAGGCGAATAAACCAATTTGTCGACCAAGTTACGTCTGTCCGACAAGTCGGGGCCGAGCATGCTGGCGCGCTGTTTATCCAAATAAATATTAAGCTGCTGTTGTAATGAGCGCACCAGCTCGCGATTGCCATCGGCTGACGCAACCATGGCAAAGCTTGGCGCTATATCATTTACCTTATTAGCATCATTCACTTTATTAGCATCATTTGCCGTATCAGCTTGCGCGGTGTTTTGTACGGTATTGGTTTCGCTAGCAACAGAATCAAAGATAGAAAATCCTTCGCCATCACCTTGTAAGCTGTCATGAATAAGGCTGCGTAAATCTTGTGGCGGATGGAACTGAACAAAGGTATCGCGTCCCATCACCCCGATATTAAATAACTGCTTGGTGATGCTAGGATCTTCCCAGTTATCGGCGGTCAATAATTTAAATAACGAGTCTTCTTTTTCTGGCGCGCGTCCCCACAGGATCGACACTGGCACCAAACGCACTTGTAATTCTGGATGTTGTAAGACCGCGGCAACCAGACGCGATAGGCGAGGTGACAACTGGCTATCTTTGGCATGCGGGTGATGTAAAAAGATAATGGCGGCATTTTCTTTAACATCATGAGTAATATCTTGCACACCGACCAAGGCGGGTGGCAGATTGTGCTCTTGCGTCTGTAGGTCAATCAAAATACTGTTGGAGCGCGAATAATCTTGCAGCACATAAAATCTAAGGATATTGTCGTCATCGTCGAATTCTGGCAACTCGCCCAAAAGCTTTGGCTTCACAGCCACATCAAGCAGCTGACCCGATAGTTTGCGATAGAGCTGGTTAATCGGCGCATTGGCATAAAGGGTTGAGGCAACCGGCAGCATCTCAGCCTCGAATTCTGGGGTTGAGGTTGTATGGTCAGTTGCGACGGGCGCTTTAAAAATCCGTTTTTTTAAGAACTTCGGTATCATAATCAGTATCAAAATTAGTCAAATGTGGTGAGCTTATGATGCCATAAAAGCCATCAAAGCGATATATGGTGTCTGTATATACTGCCAATATTAATCTCATAACGGCATAGAATACTGGTTTAAATGCCAGAGAATATTTAACAAGCCAACCGTTAAAAGGCGAAATTATTTAAAGTCAGAGGTAGAAAAATCTGCGATTTCGCGCAATACTGTATGGCATTAAATCAAAATATTTACATTCAAATCTATGTAGAATTTTATCTTTTAACTTCATTATTCTAAGCCAAAATATTATGACCCCTGCTATCAAACTTGCCAAACAGCAAAGCCTTGATTATAAGTTGCATGAATATACTCACGACAGCGCCGCCGCCTCTTTCGGGCTAGAAGCAGTAGAAAAACTGGGCATTACTGCCGAGCGTGTGTTTAAAACCTTGGTGGTGACAACCGACGCAGGCGCGCTGGCCGTAGCGATTTTGCCGGTCGATAAAACCCTAAATTTTAAAAAAGTGGCGAAGGCTTTATCGAGCAATAAAATGCTGGCTTGTAAAAAAGTACAAATGGCTGAGCCTAAATTGGTCGAACGGTCGACGGGTTATGTGCTCGGTGGCGTTAGCCCATTGGGGCAAAAAAAGCGCCTACCGACGCTTATCCATGCCGCCGCGCAACAGCAAGCGACTATCTATGTGAGTGGCGGTCGCCGAGGTCTAGAGATTGAGTTGCCACCTGAGCAATTAGCGACCACGCTTAACGCGCGCTTTGTAGATATCATCGATGATTAGTATTTAAGAAGAATTTTACACGCCGTTTATTCTGCGCCTTTGTCATTTGCTCTCAATAGTGTTTGCGCTGCTTATTAGTAGAATTGCTATTTTTAAATAAGGATGTTACCCATGCCGCATTTAACCATTCAAGTGACGCCAAACGTCACGATTACTCATGAAGAATCATTTCTAAAAGCATTAAATCAAGCACTATGGGACAGTGGACACTTTGGTAAACCTGCTGATATAAAAGCCCGTATCGTACCGATTGAGACGTTTTTGGTTGGCGTGGAAGATGACGAGCAGCGCAACGGCTTTGTTTATGCGCATCTAAAAATTATGAGCGGCCGTGACGAAGTCATACGCCATCAACTCGCTGGATTATTGACGGCTGCTATAGAGGAAAGCTTGAATGCACAGCAATCAGGACGCGCCGACATCCAAATCTGTGTTGAGGTCGAAGAGCTCAGCGCGATTTATCATAAAAAAATGCTGAGCTAAACGTTAGGCTCAATTGTTTATAAGAGTGATTTATAAAAATAACAGACCAGCTATTTATCTGCACATAGCGACTTACTGGCAAACTTAGGCAGTACCATGACCTCAGCTTTATAACCAGCGGTTTCACCGTGAGTCGCCATCAAATTGCGGGCGATACGTAAGCGATATTCGCCAGTTGCGGGTAGGCAGCCTTGGTAAATAATCCCGCCTTTGGTGCCATCATATTTACCATTTGGCATATGTAGGACGCCGACATTGGCGGTCTCAGACGTGCCAGTAAGCGGCGCAATATTAATGATGGCATATTGCGCAGCGGCGGCATTAAAACGATACCAGCGCTCCTGTTCGTTAGGTTTTAATTTACCCGTAACCACGCTACTAATAGCGCCTTTGGCAAAATGAATGGGGGTGTCACTGGTTTTAGCCATCGCGCTATGGGCGCCAACGCTGATTAATGCGGCACTCAATAATAGCGTTTTTAGCGCTCGTGTACTTGATAAAGTGGTTCTGTTATTAATCGACAACATCATTGCTTCCTTATCAAATTATATTTTATCAGCTGTCTATTATTTGCATGTCTATTACTTGATGACTATGGTTCTAGTATCTTCTCTGACTTTATATTAAACATAAAAAAGCGCCTAATGAATAGGCGCTTTTCTTGTTAATTATTTGCTTGATTGTGAAGTAATCTTAATCCTAGTCTAGGAAAGCAAAGTTATCGATTGCCATTGCCGTCATGCTCTCGCTTGGAGCAACCATACTTTCAGCATGGCCTGAGGTACGTGGTAAGATTTTATCAAAGTAAAATTCAGCCGTTTGAATCTTAGCTTTGTAGAATTCTGGTGACTCAGTGCCACCGTTTTCAAGCTTGTCATAAGCGACCGCCGCCATGCGCGCCCAGTGATAACCCATCATCACATAGCCTGAGTACATCAAAAAGTCATCTGATGCCGCAGAGATGATTTCACGGTCTTTACGCGCCATCAGCATCAAGCGTACGGTCAAGGTGTTCCACTCAGCACATAGTTTGGTCAGCGCCCAAACGAATTTACGCATGTCTTTATCAAGCGCATACTCGCCGCACCATTTCATAATGCTTGAGGTGTAATCACGGATGATTTTACCTTTAGATTGCAAGATAACTTTACGACCGAGTAAGTCAAGCGCCTGTACGCCAGTGGTACCTTCGTACATCGTCGCAATACGTGCATCACGAGCGATAAGCTCCATGCCCCATTCTTTGATATAGCCGTGACCACCGTAGATTTGCTGACCGTGTTTGGCCGCTTCAATACCAAGCTCAGTTAAAAAGCCCTTTAGGATAGGCGTATAAAAGCCCAATTTGTCATCCCATTTTTCAAACTCGGCGTCATCACCGTTTGCAACGCCTTGAGACATTTTGTCGGCATAGCGCGCTGAGTGATAAATCATTGAGCGACCGCCTTCAGCAAAGGCTTTTTGGGTCAATAGCATACGGCGTACGTCGGCATGATGAATAATCGCATCAGCCACTTTTTCAGGGTCTTTCGTGCCTGATAGCGTACGCATAGAGCGACGGTCTTTAGCGTATGGTAGGGCGTTTTGGAAAGACAATTCAGTGTGCGCCAAACCTTGAATACCAGTACCGATACGAGCAGTGTTCATAAAGGTGAACATCGCTTTCAAGCCTTTATTTGGCTCACCAATTAAGTAACCAACTGCGTCATCGAAGTTTAAAACACAAGTTGACGATGAGCTGATACCCATTTTGTGCTCGATAGAGCCACAAACCACGCCATTACGCTCGCCAGATTCACCTTCAGCATTTGGCAAGAATTTTGGTACGATGAACAATGAGATACCGCGTGTGCCTTCTGGCGCATTTGGTAGACGAGCTAAAACGATATGGACGATATTGTCGGTTAAGTCATGCTCGCCACTTGAGATAAAAATCTTGGTACCGCTGATTTTATAAGTACCGTCATCTTGCGGGATGGCTTTTGATTTAACCTGACCCAAGTCAGTACCACACTGCGGCTCAGTCAAACACATGGTGCCCGACCACGTACCTTCAACCAATTTAGGTAAATAAATCGCTTTTTGCTCGTCGGTACCGTACTGTAGTAAGGTGTTGATACAACCAGTTGATAGGCCAGGATACATCGCCCAAGGCCAGTTAGCCGTACCCATCATTTCAGACTTAATAAGGTTGATTGACATCGGTAAGTTCATACCGCCGTACTCTTCAGGGTACGAAATACCTTGCCAGCCGCCTTCGACGAACTGGTCATAAGCTTCTTTAAAACCTTTAGGCGTAGTGACCACACCATTTTCAAAATGACAGCCTTCTTCATCCGCTGGCTGGTACAAAGGCGCTAAGACATTTTCAGCAAAGTCAGCAAAGCCTTGCAAAATCATATCGACGGTTTCAGGATCGGCGTTTTCGCCATTGTCTAGGCTTTTATAATGCGTTTGATAGTCAAAAACATCATTTATCAAAAACTTGATATCACGCAAAGGTGCTTTGTAAGTTAACATAGTCGCTCTCTTTGATTATTTCATTAGCATAGTTCGTTAGCATAGACTGTCGGCTCATTAATTGAGCTATGGTTCATGTAAACGGGAGTTTAATTATCTGGGATAAAGGCAGACAATATTACAGGTCGTCATCTAAGTTTATTAAGAACAGCTTGTCCATTTTGATAACCGTTAAGGCATCCTTGATAAAAAACAGCTGTCATAGCATTGAGGTCAGTATAAATCTTCTATAGCCACAAATATACAACCGATAACTAATATTCATAATATATTAAAAAACATAAAAATTTAAGTTATAAATATAAATGGTTATTTATTTATAAATAGGCATCAATAAGTCCAACTTTATAAAGAACCATAGTTTTAATATAGGTTGTAGCATAAGTTTCAGTATAGACAGCGGGATAGACGCAAAACAACCGTTAAGTGTATGAGTTGCGTGCCCAAACAGAATAAAGGAACACAATTTATGAGCGCACCAAAGCGCAATTTAGCATACCAAACAGAGCAGAAAAAGACGCCAGTATTTTGGCTAATGGCAGTAGTTGGGCGGTTAAAAAAACTCATCGATGGTGAGCTTAACCATTTATTAACCGTAAACCGTAGCAAACGACCGTGGCACATGCCGATTATCGCTGCAATTACCATTAGCTTTCCGGTATTTGTTGGGGCGTACTTTGATGCTCTGCCGTCTGGTATTAAAGCGTCACTAGGGGCGATGGTTATTTTAAATACACCGTTAGCAGGTAAGCTGCCGTTTCGTTTGGTGACGGTGATGGCGTGGGGGTTTGCCATGTCGCTGTGTTTTGCGCTGGGCCTGATAGCGCAGCAAATTCCGCCATTAAAATTGCCGATATTTACCTTGATGGCGTTTGGTATTGTAATTTTTGGGCGCTACTATCGTCAGCCGCCGCCCGCAGGTTTGTTTGTGATGATGGCGGGGGCGATTGCGCTATTTATCCCCCTGCCTTTAGAAGATGCCATGCCAGCCACGGGTTTGGTGATGCTCGGTAGTGGTTTTGCTTTGGTGATGGCGCTGCTATATTCGCTGCTTTTATTGGCGACGCGCCCAGCGACCCCGACCCCGACCTATAGCTATGAGCCCGATACCATTACGGAGAGTGTGATTGTCGCCGGTTTTGTCAGTCTATCCTTAGTCATCGCGCTGAGCTTAAATTTATCAAATCCCTATTGGGCAGCAGTCAGCTGTTTTTTGATTATCCAAGGTATTCATTTGCGTACCATGTGGATTAAGCAAATCCATCGTTTGCTTGGCACCATGGTTGGCGTTGGGCTGGCGGGATGGATGCTGGCGTGGGGTTTGCCGATATGGGGCGTGGCGCTGGCGATATTAAGCTTAATGCTGTGTATTGAAACCTTGGTCGACCGCCATTATGGCTTGGCAGTGATATTTATCACACCGCTGACGATATTCATCGCCGAATACGGTAGTGGGTTGCCGTTTACTGAGCAAGCTTATCAAGAGGTCATTTTAGCGCGTTTGTTTGATACCATGATTGGCTGCGTGGTGGGGCTAAGCGGCGGGGTGGTGATGCATTCGACCGATTTACGCGTGCCGCTGCGCCGGATGGAGAATTGGCTGCTGGCGCGTTTTAGCTAAATTTTTTAGCAGATAAAAAGCTGTATGATTTCTATTCATATGGCTTTTTTAGTCGCGGTTTAAGCTGTTCATTCAATGTACTTATAAACTGTCGATGACTTGCGCAACATCGACTTTATGTTCTGTCCAACGCTCAAAACTTAACGCTGCCTGCCCGATAAGCATGCCATAACCGTCTGACGTTTGTGCGCCGCGCTTGGTAAAATGCTGCAAAAACGGCAGCTCACGTCCATACATCATATCGTAAGCATAATGGCCGTCTAGTTGGTCGCTAAGCGGCAGCGTATCGCCCGTTAGCCCAATCGAGGTAGCATTGATAATGATATCAAACTCACCGCTTAGCGTTTCAGTGCTACAGGTTTTAATCTGCTGCTTAGCAATTGTCTCACTTGCAGCGCTTAGCTCAGTAACCAAATTTATCGCTTTATTTAATGTACGATTGGCAAGGGTAAGCTCGCTGATACCCGCTTCAATCAATGGCAATATCACCCCGCGCGCCGCGCCGCCTGCGCCGATTATTGCCACACGCGCGCCCTTTAGCGGCCAATCTAAACTTGTCATGTGATTGACCAACCCTTGGCCATCGGTATTATCGCCATATATCGCCTCGGCTATCGGTGTGCCATTTTTTAACAACGTTTTATTGATCAACAAAGTATTAACAGCGCCTGCAACCTTAGCGTGTTCAGACAAGCCGCCACGCGCCGCGCAGCACTGATAAGCTACTTGCTTAAAGGGCACAGTCACGTTAGCACCAACGCCGCCGCCCTGAAAAAATGCCTCAATCACCGCAGTAAAGCTGGCTACATCATCAGGGCAATACTGGCGCTGATAGCTAGTCTCTAAGCCTGTCTGCACAGCGAACTGCGTATGGATTTCAGGGGATTTGCTGTGGGCAATCGGATTGCCTATAACGATAAAATGCTGGGTCATAAAGGGTCCGCTGCTTGTAAAGGGTGAAATATAGGCAAAATCGACAGGTGAGAAGTTATCAATAAAAAAGTGGCCGTTTAATTATCTTATGCAATGTCATTTAATAAATCCTACTTATCATAGGGGATAACGTTAACTTTCACAAACCTATACTAAACCAACTAAGCTAAGCCAATTATGCTAAGTCAATAAAAGGGCAAAAACTGAGCGAATAATTGGCCAGACAGATCACGCCTTTATCTCGTGAGGTCTTTAACAAATCTGTACTCTGCCGGAGCGGTAAGTGTAAGGTAAAAGCTAGTCAAGTGTTAAGCAGTTGGGTAAACTAGGGAGCATGAAGATTTCAGTCCGTCTTGCATTTTACGATAATTAAAAGGCAACATGTAACAATTTGACTGCTACCAAAGCCTATAACCAATAAATTATATAACTATAAAAGTTTAACAGACATTTTTCATTATCAGCGGCAGCAAACCCCGCTCGTTAATACCGTTTTTGGATCTCTTTAAAAGTGTGAGTACATTGCCCATGTGGAATAAAAGCCTACAGACCTTGATGGTCAGTACGATAATGGCAGTTGGCGTGTCTTTGAGCGCCTGTAATAGCAATACAGAAAGCGATACCGCCGCCAAAGAAGCAGGCGCTGATAATAGCGAGCAGACCACCGCTGCAACCTCCAAAGCAGAAAACCCTAATGCCAACACTGATCTTGATGGCGCAACAGCTGCGCAAGGAACGCCAGTCAAATACGATATCGCCTCGTGGGGCACTGCCAAAGTAACCCCCTTAAGTATCGATGAGATTAAAAAGATACAATCAGCCTTTGGTAAAGTGGTCAGCACCGACGAAAATAGCTTGGACTATGCCAGTAATCCGGCGTCCAAATATCGCTTTATGCAGGATGATGCGCCGTATTTGGACCTGATTGATTCTGAAAAATACCTCGAGCTTGGCTGGTATTTTGCCAATCCTACCGACTCTGATAAAGAAAAAGAAATCAGTCAAAACCATGCCAAAAAAGCTTATCAACTGGCGCGTCAATTAATGGGCGATGAAGGCGGCAAGCTGGTCGCTGATATGCTCGGCGGTCAAATCGCCAAAAATAAAACCATCGGCGGTCAAAAAGTAGAGTTGGCAAAATGCGAGTTTTATAGCTGTATGCTGGTGATTAATAAATCCGCTTCTCAAACCGCTGATAAATAAGTAGGGCTGGCCTGAATGTCGCCCAATAGCTGGATATGTTTGCATCCGTCAAATGCTACACAGACCACGGTATCGTTAGACAATCGCGGGTTGGCATACGGTGATGGTTTTTTTACCACTATGGGCGTCATCGATGGGCAGATACTGTGGTTGGACTATCATCAGCAGCGCCTTGTCTCGCATGCGGTAGCCTTGCAACTTCAGCTGGACAGTTTTTCATTATTAATGGCGTTAAAAACACATGCCAAGCAATTACAGCAAGGTATGCTAAAACTTATAATCACGCGCGCCGAGCAAGAAGTCCGTGGTTATGGTTATACACCAAATACTGGTGGCGGCAGTGCGTGCGAGATTTGGCTTAAATCCTCACCGATGGCCATTACTACCGCACGATCGCTGCCACTCGCTGATGGGCAATTTATCCCGCTACAACCTGCCGCGAGCGCCATTTGCTTATCCTCTCAAATTGCTTGTTTGCCGCCAACGCTTGCTGGACTTAAAAGCTTAAATCGCCTCGATAATGTGCTGGCAAGTGGCGAGCTGCAAGCTATCAAAGCTAAGACATTGGCAGACACTATCAAGCCAAGCATCGCCGAAGGTCTGCTACGCGATATAAGCGGGCATTGGGTTGAGGGCACGATGAGTAATGTGTTTTATCAATTAGTAGAAGAGCCAGTCGCAAAATCGTCCAATCGTCCACACTCTCAAAACAACAGCAACAGCAATTATTTAACCCAAGGTCAATGGTATACGCCGTCGATGGCGCAATCGGGCGTTGCTGGCGTGATGCGGCAAGTGATTATCGATACATTATCGACTAGCAATAACCCCGTTATCATCAGGTCGTTACAAGATGAGGATTTACCCCATTTAAGCCAGCTATTCTTTTGTAATGCGCTGCGCGGTATTATGCCCATGAGTAGTCTGAGGTTATTGTCGGGTGAAGTGGTGAGTTTTGAAGCGATTTAACTGTATTTAAAGAATATTAAATTTGGTATCAATAACCCCAGTTCGGGATAAGCCACATTGTAACTCATTGATACTATTTACAATATGGCTACCTGTCCCTGCTGAGGCATGTTTTTGATGGTGGGTTTATAGGGAAACCAGCAATAAGCAATCAAACCTGACAGCAAGTTTGTGATAAACCCCGTGACACTACGATGGCGTGAG